>NZ_JAUQTZ010000018.1:0-61443 GCF_059803845.1 Rhizobium sp. UFLA01-1127
GTCTAACTTATTGCTTCTACGTTACCTCCGTGTGCATTCTGTCCAACGTTCCGGCAATACTCAACACGGTCATGGTTTACATCACTTGCAAGTTTTCGCTGTGTCACATCGAATTTCCTCGCTGCTTACAAGCTTGACGTGCGACATTTATCGAATAATATTTGTTCCACTCGATGATTGATCTCGCCTCAACGCCAAGCATGCAATTTTCGGTCAGCGAAAGGAGCTAGGCATGACAAAAGTCTACGCGGCGATCAGCAACAAAGGCGGAGCAGGAAAGACGACGCTGGTAACGCTGCTTGCCGGCGAATATGCGCTGCGAGGGGAGCGGGTGCTTTTGATCGATGCGGATGGAAGGCTTAATCTGTCTGGCTGGTGGAGGCTCTGCCACAGCAAGGCAAACGTACCGGAGAACATCGACGTGACGATTGCCGCGTCGCGCCGAGCGCTTGAGATGGAGATAGCGCGCCTTCAAAAAAATTCGTTCGACCTCGTCATCATCGATGCTCCGGGCGTCGATAGCACCATACAAGAAGCGATCATCGGTTCCTCGCAACTGGTGATCTCGCCGGTACAGCCCGGGATCAAGGAAATCGAAGCGGCAGGACAGGCGGCGGCAAGTGTCGCCGAGATCAACGACCGGTATGGATCGCAAATCCTGCATTTGAACGTTCGTACGCGTATTACGGTCCCAGGCCGCAATCTCGAAGCCTATCGCTACGTTCGTCCGTTTGTCGTTGGCCTCCAGCAGGCCGGCTATCAAACGGCGCTGTTAAGTACTGAACTCTTCGAGCGCAACATCTATAGGGCGATCCAGAACGGACTTGGAACCCTGCAGATGCAGGAATTGAGCGATCCGGTGAGAAGGGCACGCCGGGAAGTTCTGAACCTGGTGGAGGAGATCGAGGCAACACGGCGGGCGAAAATCACCGGAGATGCTGCATGAGCAAAACCAATATCGATCTTGGAGACTTCACGATTGCGAGCAGGATCAGTACGACAAGAGGCAATCCGGATAAGTTGGATGACATCTCGGCCGAAGCCGAAGCTGACGATCGGCAGTCGATAGCACAGCTTGCTGAGGGCGCCTCGAATGAGAGCACGATGCTGCAAAAGCGCTCTTTGGCGGAACGGGAGGAGCATGCCAGGCAAAATGCCGTTGCCCGGGAAGAGGCCCGTCATAGCCTCAGGAGCTTAAAGCGGGCAAAGCAAAGGGAGGTGAAGTTCTTCGTCAACGTCGCGCTCGACCGGGCGACGAAAACGCGCCTGAAGCGCGCTGCCGATGAAAATGATCTCAAGATGGCCGTGGTCATGAAGGCTGCCATTGATTTCTATCTTCGGGACAACGGGTATTGAGATCTTTTGGTGAAGGCCTGCAATGCAGTCCCCTGCCGTCGACAGAGAGATCGGTTGAGCCACCTCGGGAGGGCGGCTTTGCGCTGATGCGTCCGTCGAGTTCGACAGGAGCTAGCTCGCGCTCGCCCATAGCCAGTTCGAGCTCGGCCTCGAACTGGCGGCGTTCTTCCGGCGTAGCTGCAGCCCGCGCTTCGGCGCGGAGCTCATCGATGTGCAGTTCGTTGGTCATCCTCGTCTCCTTGACTGGTGTGAAGGGTGAAGGCGGCACGCAGGGCGGGGAAAGTCAGGTCAAGGCTCGTGAACACGACCGGCGGAGCCGGCGTGTGGAGGCGCCGATTTTGCCGAAACGCCGTGAAACGGAGAGACGAGAAAGTTGGAGGGGCCGCGCGGCCTTGGACTGGCTTTGCCCGTACGGCATAATGGATTGGTCTGAGCAGACAGGTTTTTCTCGCTTGGGGCACCAAGTTTTAAGCCTCTCGCTTGCGCGAAGGTGGCGAGTGCGATGAGATGGTTCCTGATCAATGGGGTGGCAGCCAATGATGAGGCCGATGATTTCCAGCAGAGACTGACGCTCGCCTATCGCGACAAGGCCCGCCCGCTCTGCCTCTGCAACGACGAAGGGGTTGCGATGTATGTCGCCAAGATCGGCGACCATTTGGCAATCAAGAGGATGCCGCTTACCGGAGCGGACCATAGCGCGGTATGTCCGTCCTACGAGCCTCCTTATGAGCTTTCGGGTCTTGGCCCGCTGATGGGAGGCGCCATTAAGCTCGATCCGGTTGCCGGTACGGCAATCGTGAAACTGGATTTTTCCCTGTCGAAACGCAGCTCTTCTCGTGGCGCCACGGCGGCTTGCGAAGCGGCCGACAGCGTCAAGAACGACGGCAGGAAATTGTCCTTGCGCGGCTTGCTGCATTTCCTCTGGCATGAAAGTGGTTTGACGGAATGGACGGCGCATTGGGTAGGCAAGCGGCATTGGCGGCAGGTCTATCATCATCTTCAGGAAGCGGCTGGGATGATGTCGGTGCGCCAGCAGAGCCTTGCGGAGCGCGTCTTTATCCCCGAGCCGTTCCGAGCCGACGACAAGGTCGTTATCGAGCAACGCAGGATGCAGGCGCTGTCTGCATTGTTTGAAGCGTCGTCCGGCCCCAGAAAGCTGATGGTTTTGGTTGCGGAGATAAAGGAGTTTTCACCGGCAAGGGAAGGCCAGATCGTGGTCATTAAACACATGCCGGGTTTTCTCCTCCATCTTGAGGAGGCTGCATGGCGGCTATTGCAGCACCGCTTCGAGACGGAACTAACGTTATGGCGAAGCAACGAATCCTCCCATCTTATCGCCATTGCAACGATTGCCGGACATCCTTCCGGTGTCGTGACCGTCAATGAAATCGCGCTGATGGTGGTGACGGAACAATGGCTGCCAATCGAAAATGCCTTTGAGCAGCGCTTGCTGGAGCGATTGACGCCGCTTCGCGAGAAGATGATCAAGGGTCTGCGTTTTGACCTTGCGCGCACGCGCCCTCTTGCAAATGTGGTTCTGCCGGACCGTCGGCCGTCGGCCCGCGCCCTTTATATCGTACCGCCGAGCGCCGATGAAAGTTTCGAAACAGACTTGCACGCGATGATCACCGCGCGATCGGATATGTCTGCCTGGATTTGGCGCGCTGGTGAGGAAGAAATGCCGCCGTTGACGGCCTAAGTGGTCAATTCTCGGCGTCGCCTTCGAGCGGTTCGTCATAGACCTGCAACAGCGCGTCGATATCTGTCTTCAATTCATCGAAGTCGATCCGAAGCCTGCGATCGGGGTGGAGACGCGCGCAAGACTTTTTCGATTGCCGGCAGGTCTGCGACAAAGCGTGAGACCTTCGGCTGCTCGATGGCGATGAGGAAGAAGGGACCCAGATCGCCGTGCGGCCATGACATTCCGGCGCCGACGGCAAGCCGTTCCCTGCGCTGTTGCATCTCAACACGCCCCTGCGCCCATGGATTGCGCTGCGAGCGAGGCTGGACGCCGCGATCAGTTGGCAGTTCGTAAATGGCCCTGTTCCTTGTCGACGGCAGGGGCGGTTGCGGCGTTTTGGAAGTCGGCCGCCGGATCATCGGATATCATTCGACGGTTTCAACGGCGCCACGATCCGACTGCTTCATCAAGCATCGATCGTCTTCGAAATTGAGCAGGATGAAACGAGGCTTATAGCGTCGATCTGAAAGCATAGCGGTCTTGCAAAGACAGGCGTTTGGCCCGGCACCGATGCACATCGGCTCGCCGCAGTCAGGAAATGGCAAAAGGCAGCCTTGGACGCGGCAATAGCTGCCCATTATGCTTGTCTTCGATTGGCTGGAGGAAGTGGCCGATCCCTGCTGGGATCGGCCACCTCGATCAGGCCGGGTTATTCCAGAGGATGACCCTACGATTGGCTTCGCCGCCCGGAGCCGGCGCGACATTGCCAAAGATGACGCCGATCTCGGGTGCTTCGAGCTTGACGGAGACGTATTCCTCGCCGGTCTGGCGGGCAATGCGGTTCCACGCGGCGCCGATTTCGAAACCGGTCTTGCGATGGATGACGCGGAAGTCCGGGGCGTCTTCGCTTGCCTTTTTGGTGTTGGGGATGATGGCGATCGGGGCATTGACCCTGATGGTTGCGAAGACGCCTTCGAAGCTGCCGTCGGACTTTGCGGTGAGAGTTGCGATCGTGGTAGCCATGTGCATTACTCCTTCGTTGCATCGGGACCATTCCCGATGGCGCCCGATGAAGGGGCTGAGCCGCAGGCGTCACCGGAGCTTAAGCGCAGGGGAACCCCTGATAAGGGGTTGACGCTGATGGCGGCCGGTCCCTTAGAAAGGCGACGCAAAAACGGGAATGGTCTCTGATTGCAACGTTCAAGACAGTGATGCGCCCGGCGATCCGGTCGCGGCCTTTGCCGCAGATGCTGAGCGCATCTTTTATACCGCCGCCGTCTGGAGGAGGCTAGCTTCGTCCATCCGCCTTCAACACCGGCGCGCCGATCACATCCGACGTCATCTCACCGTCATCAGCTAAACGTTCCGGTTCGATCGCCAGGCATTGGAGGTGCCCGCTCCATGAAAGATGCGCAATGTCACCGAAGCAAGAGGGCAGGCACAGGTATAAGCTGGCACACCATCGGCATCCGAGCGATGATCGCCCACCCTAGGCGCACGCGGCGACACTGGCAGCCTGATGGATGGTCTATGCAATCTCGTCCTCGCTGCGTCCTCCCTTGATGGCGACGCTCCCGCCGAAGACGAAGTGAGGAACTGCACTGACCTGACCCCGGCCCTTGTCGATTGGGCCGCCTCGTGCTCGACACGTCTGTGTTACTCGGCCCGGTTGATCTCCAACTCGCCAAACATACGCTCGATGCGGTTGCGGCCTCGACCTTCCGTCCGGCAAGGTCGACACGGATCGCGTCGGCATCGAGGTTTATTGCGACCGCAAGCCAGACAGCAGCATTCGGCTTTCTGACGTGATGGACCCGCATCTGCAACATGGAGAGCAGAAGCATGGACGCCGACAAGGCGATCGCATTGGTTTCTGCCGCTTCGAGATGATCCGAAAAACCAGCATTGACCACGAAGCTTAGTCTGATGACGCGTGAACGCTTAATAGGTCCGTCGCCGAAATCGTCATTCACTTCACATCCCTGGCCGCCTTAGCAATGAAATCCGCGACAAAATAAGGATGCGTGATCATCGACATATGGCTCGACTTGATGGTCGCAGTCCTGGCACCGATGTGTTTAGCAATCCATTCCTGCACATGGGTCGGCAGAGCATTATCTCCCTGCGTCACCAGATACCAGGTGGGCTTGTCTAGCCACGCGGCGTGGGTGATTTTGTCGCCGAATGCTTTCGCCGCCATCGGCTGTTGGGTCGCAGTAAGTACGGCGACGCGTTTGGAAGACACATCCCCTGCCATGACGTGAGCAAATGCGGTTGGGTCATCGAGCCAAACGAGACCATTCGCGTCCGGCAGGAGACCTTCCATGGGCGCATCGCGCTTCTTTAGTAATTCGGCGACGGATTCATTGCTATCTGGGGCCAGAGCCGAAAGATAAACAATACCCTTCACATTGGCAGCGTTTCCGGCTTCGCTCACAACCGCGCCTGCCCAAGAATGACCCACCAGCAGAACATCGCCTTTCTGCCTTGCGAGAACCCGGCGCGTTGCCTCTACGTCGTCTGCCAGCGATGTCAAAGGATTCTGAACGGCCGTAACGTGGTAGCCTCTGGCCTGCAGCAGTCGGATGACATCGGACCAGATCCCCCCATCGGTGAATGCTCCATGCACGAGGACGATGCTCTTCGCTCCCGGCGCCCTATCGGCCGCCCATGCCGAAGTAGCAAGCAGCGTCGTGGCCGCGGTGAACGATAACGCCAAAAGCCGCGCGAGAACTGCAGTTGGTCGCGACAGGAAGAAATTGAACACGGAAAATACTCCATTGCGATATCAATATTGCGGAGGCGTGCGCCTTTGAAAGACGGAAAGGTGGGGTGGCTACGTCATCTGCCGGCGAGCGTCATTCGCCCGGATCACGGCTTCGCGCGGCTTGTAATGATGCCAATTCCAGGTGAGAGAAAGTTCCAAAACCCCAGCCTGCCTTCTGACGACCTTTTTGCGAGTTTGGGCCATCATCAAAGCAGTCACTTTCATCTCCTGAATGAAGGCTCTATGTCCGTCTTGCCGCACGAATATTGTATTTCGATTGTTTTGTCCATATGTGTACAAAACTAAAAAGTGGGATCGAAAATTGGCACGACCAAGTAAATTTGACCGCAATGAAGCTTTGGATGTCGCCACGGAAGTCATCCGGCGAGGTGGCTACGAGCAAGCGTCCGTGAAGTCTTTATCCGAGCGACTGGGCATTCCGCGATCAAGCTTCTACAATGCCTTCGGTTCGCGCGATGAGCTGTTTGCCGAAATCATCTCCCGGTATGCCGCCACTGCGCCGGACGCACCACTATATGCCGAAGTGGAGGGACCTATCCTGCCTCTCCTTCATAGTGTCCTGCGAAACCTTTGCCGGGTTCGTGCTGCTGATCCGGAGGGGAAAGGCTGCATCATCGTGAATTCGATTGCCGAGCTCTGCCCATCGGACCAGGGTCCGGCGCCAATGCTGACCAGTTTGGCTAAGAGTTCAACGAAGCGCATAGCAGAGCTATTGGCCATCGCGCGTGAGCAAGGCGAAATTGACAGTCGCGCAGATGTTCAAGCTCTGGCGCTTGCTCTGCAAAATCTCATGGTCGGGCTGAATGTCCTCTCTAAAGTTGTGCGGGACGAAAGCGACCTGTGGCTGCTGACAGAGACCACATTGCGGGGTTTAGGCTTGATTAGGACGTGAACGGTTTCGCACATAACTGTGCAAGTCAGCGGTCCGTGAAGATTACCGGAAGAACCATGCGAAGCCTGCGCCCGTTCTCGACAAAGAACTCTGGTAGTGGCGGATCGATTTCTCGGTACAATTCAATAATGGATAGTACGAGCAGTACTGCAAGAACCAGCGGTTAGAGCAATTCGAGGAAAAGTGTGCAGCGGTTTTCCGTCCGGAATTGCGCGAAAACAAGGAGATAGAGCGGTTCAGAGATTCCGTGAAAAACTGAACCGCTCTAGGGCTTCAGCCGGTCAACCACCGGTCGCCGGCGCCAGATTATTCTCGCGCAAAGCCCCTTCGCCCTCTTGCCGGATACTTTTCAGGACTTCCAGCGCCGCGTCCCGCAGCTCGGGCGCGAAAAGGCGCAGAAACCGCGCCTCGTGCGCGTCGATGATGGCATGCACCGTCTTTACCCTCTCCATACCGGTTCTCGTGAGGCGAAGAGCCTGCGACCGGCCACCGAGGGGGACCCGGTCGACAAGCCCGGCTTTGGTCAGCCCCGTCATCAAGGGAGCCATGTTGGCGCGCTGGATGCCGAGGCTACGTCCGAGATCGCTCTGGGTGCAGCCGGGATTGGCATCGATCAGCGTCAGAATGGAAGCTTCGACCGGCCTGAGCTCGATTGCCTGAAGCCTTGAGCCGAGATCGGCCATCATCACATTGGACGCCCTCCTCAACTGATAGCCAAGCAGGGTCTCGAGCGGGTCGCTCAACTTCGATGTACGGGCGTCGATATCCATAATGCAGCTATAATGCTATTGCACATAACAATCAAATGATGCTATGAGACATAACATTACCGGCAAGGAGGTCACATGCCGGTATTGGAGGAGCTTCTTTCAGATATCTGCAGATGCGCCGCGATCCGTCGATCAACGATCGCAACAGCTTCGTGCACATTCGCGCCAGCTGGCGTGAGGCGCCTCATTTTGGATTTCACCGCGGCTCGCCCGGCTCTGGCGAGGCTTTACCCAATTCGACACGGGTCGCGATCTTGCGGCCGGTTCACTTTTGATGGGCAGGACCAAACGGCAAGAAGGACAGCATCATGACAACAGAACATCCCGAAAAAGATACCGTCGCCTTCGTCGTTGAAGCCGGCATCGCCTGGGTCAGCTTCAACCGGCCGGAGAAACGCAATGCCATGAGCCCCACACTCAATCGGCGCATGATGGAGGTTCTGGACGAACTTGAATTTCGGACCGATGTCGGCGTATTGGTTCTGTCCGGTGAGGGTACGGCCTGGTCAGCAGGTATGGATCTCAAGGAATATTTCCGCGAGACCGAGGCTCGCGGTCTACAGGGTACGCGAAAGGCGCAGCGTGAGAGCTATGGCTGGTGGCGCCGGTTGCGCTGGTATCAGAAACCGACCATCGCCATGGTGAACGGCTGGTGCTTCGGCGGGGGTTACGGGCCCCTTTTCGCGTGCGACCTCGCCTTTGCTGCCGATGAAGCCAAATTCGGGTTGAGCGAAATCAACTGGGGCATCCTGCCCGGCGGTGGCGCCGCCAAGGTTGCGACCGAACTCACATGCTTCCGCAACGCCATGTACCACGCGCTGACCGGCGAGAACATCGGCGGCAGGACGGCGGCCGAATGGGGCTTCGTCAACGAATCCCTGCCGCTTGCGCAGTTGAAGGCGCGCGTGAGCGATGTCGCCAACATCCTGCTGCAGAAGAACCCGGTCGCGCTCAAAGCCACCAAGGATGCCATACGCCGCGTGCGCGAGATGACCTACGACAATGCCGAGGATTACCTCGTCCGCGCCCAGGAAGCAGCCAACAGTTATGATAACGAGGGACGCAAGGAAGGTATCAAGCAGTTCATCGACGACAAGACCTACAAGCCTGGGCTTGGTGCCTATGACAAATCCAAGCATCAGGCCTGAGGAGCGCCTACCATGACGGTCGAGACCACTCATGCACGCCCATCGGCTCTTCCCAGCGGTTCGTTGGAACGGCTGCTGCGTCCGAGATCGGTGGCGATCGTCGGCGCCTCCGACAAGCCCGGCGCGCTTGGCGCTTCGGTATTGTCCAATCTCGACCGCAGCGGCTATGCCGGTGCCATTCATCTGATCAACCCCAAACGGACCGAGATCGGGAACCGGCCCTGCCTCGCCTCGATAGATGACCTGCCGGAAGGGGTGGACGCGGCCGTTCTTGCCGTGCCGCGCGCTGCCGTCCTTCCCTCTATCGAGGCGCTTGCCCGCCGACGTGTCGGTGCGGCGGTGATCTTTTCGGCGGGCTTTGCCGAGGGCGGTGAGGAAGGATTGGCCGATCAAGGTGAGATCACCCGCATAGCGAGCGAGGTGGGAATGGTGATCGAGGGGCCGAACTGCCTCGGCATGGTCAACCATGTTGACCGCATCCCCCTCACCTTCATCGAAACCGCATCAGAGGCACTAGGCGCCAGGGCGGGCATTGCGATCGTGTCGCAGAGCGGTGCCATGGCTGCCGTCCTCGGCGTGACCTTCGCCAGCCGCGATCTCGGCCTCTCCTATTCCATTTCGACCGGCAACGAAGCCGCAAGTGGCGTCGAAGACTACGTGAAATTTCTGGTGGAGGACACCTCCACCAGGGTCATCGCGATGATCGTCGAACAGTTTCGCAAGCCCGCCCGTTTCCTTGCCGCGGCGCACAAAGCACATGCGAAAGGAAAGCGTATCGTCCTTCTTCATCCTGGACGAAGCAGTGCGGCGCGTGAATCCGCCGCAACTCACACCGGCGCCATGGCCGGTGACTATGAGGTCATGCGCACCAAGGTCGAACGTGCCGGCGTTATCCTGGTCGAGACGCTTGAGGAACTTGGTGACGTCGCCGAGATCGCCCTGCGATGCCCGGTGCTTTCCGCCGGAGGCCCGGCAGTGCTTGGCGAATCCGGCGCGTTCAAGGCGCTGACGCTCGATCTGTGTGAGGAGCTTGGGCTGGATCTTCCTCCCATTAACGATCAGACCGCGCCAGCGCTGCGCGCCGTCCTGCCGCCCTTCGTCGGCGTCAGCAATCCGCTGGATCTAACCGCGCAGGGCCTCGTCGAGCCAGACCTTTACCACCGAACACTCACCGCCCTCTTCGACGATACCCGTTTCGCCAGCATTGTCGCCTGCATCATCCAGACCGACCCCGTCACCTCAGCCATCAAGCTGCCGCCGATCCTGAAAGCGGTGCAAGAGCGCAAGCCGGTAAAACCGCTGATCTTTGCAGGACTCGACGAGGGTGCCCCCATCCCGGCCGATTATATCGCGCAGTTGCGGGCGCTCGGCATCGTCTATTTCCCGTCGACCGAACGAGCCTTCCGAGCGCTGAAACGCATTGACGCATTCGCGGCTCGCGACATTGCCACCCGCACCGCAGCTCCGGTCGCGATTACCGGCCTCCCCTCACACGGAGGTGTCATTCCCGAATATAAAGCCAAGCAAATCCTGGCGCCACTTGGAATTCCCTTTCCTGAAGGTCGCCTGGCGACAACCCTTGAGCAAGCCCTGACGGCCGCTGCCGCGATCGGGTATCCGGTGGTGCTGAAGGCGCAATCGCCCGATCTCAGCCACAAGAGCGATGCAGGTGGCGTCGTTGTCGGAATGGTGGACGCAACCAGCCTCAAGGAGGGCTGGGCCAAGCTGCATGCCGATGTCGCGCGCCATCGCCCGGACCTCACCCTGGACGGCGTGCTGATCGAAGCCATGGGCAAACGCGGCATCGAGCTGATCATCGGCGCCCGCAACGATCCGGATTGGGGACCTGTGATCCTCGCAGGCTTCGGCGGCATTACGGCGGAGATTCTCGGGGACGTCCGCATTCTGACGCCCGACCTGCCCGCTGACGCTATCATCCGCGAGCTACATCGGCTGAAGAACGCGCCTTTGCTGCGGGGTTTCCGCGGCTCGCCGCCGCTCGACGTGAATGCCGCCGCCCGCATCGTCGCCACACTCGGCCAACTGCTGCTGGCCGAACCGGCGATCAGGGAAATAGACCTCAATCCCGTCGTGATCTATCCCGACGGCGAAGGTGCGGTGGCGCTGGATGCCTTGATGCTGACGGCATCCGAGCCGACCCGTGTTTGAGCTGCAAGGCTTGCCTTTTCGAAATCTGATCACGGCCAGTCCGAATAGCCCGACGAAAGCATGTCGCTGCGCGCGACTTCCGCCTTCCTGGCAAAATCGCGGTAGCTTGCGGGTGAAAATCCGGTCTTTCTCTTGAAGAAATGACTGAAATAGGTGGGATCGCGAAATCCAAGACTGTCCGAAATCTCCTGGACGGTCCTGGCGGAGCGTTCCAGCCTCAGTTTCGCCTCCTGGACGACGCGTTCATGCAGGAGCTGTACGGGAGAGCGCGAAAGCGCGCTGCTGCAGATGGAATGCAGGCGGTCGGTGGTGACGCCGAGTTCCCGCGCATAATCGCTGATCGGCCGGTGCTGCCGGAACCAGATCTCTACCAATTGCCGATACCGCTGCAGGGTCGAGGCGCCGCCGCCACGGCCGCGCTGCTCGGCCGCCTCACTGCCGCCGGTGCGCCACAGCGTCATGAGGATCAACCGCAAATAGGCGGAGATGACCATCCAAGAGGCACGCGAGGGGTCGCCAAGCTCCCGCACGAAGCCCGTCACCAGCGGCAGCGTCTCTTCGACGGCATGCGGCGTCGGTTCGTCCGTCAGCAAGGGCCGCTCGCTGAAAGTCCGCAGCGCATAGGATTCCGCTTGGTCGCCGATCGCGTCCACCATGATCTGCGGCGACGCGCCGATCAGGAAGCCTGCGGCACCCGCAGCCATACGCAGCTCGCACCGTGCTTGCGGTGGCAGATAGGCGAGCGCCGGCCCTTGCAGCGATCGTTGCTCCTCCGGCTCGAACGACAGGGCAGCCGTTCCGGCCTGCAGCAGAAACAGATGGTGGAAATCGGCATAGATGCCTTTTTGAAAACGGATCGTCCGGTGCGACAGCGATGGCTCCCGCCACTCGCCGCGTGCATGGTGATGGATGCCGCCATCGGAAACCATGAAGCTCTCCTCCTGCCGGCACCGCGATACCGCCGCCGGAAATGCCAGATAATTACAATATTAACCCAGAAAAACACATTCCTTCCCGATTGCAATGGCGTAGTCTCATCTCATGAGCCTCTGGGAGGAGGACTCCAAACAACAGATGCCGAATTCGAGGCCCATTCTGGCCGCGCGTGTCTGTGCGCGCCTTCTCCCGTTGATGCGTTTGAGGGAAAGACCCGCGGAGGAGCGGACGATCGCGATGTTTATGGCAAAGCTTCTGATCAATGACGAGACGGTGGATGCGTCAGATGCATCCACCTTCGAATGTCTTGATCCGGCGACGGGCGATGTCGCGACCATTGCGCCCGCCGCCTCGACATCGGACGCAGCGCGGGCGGCCAATGCCGCGGCCGCTGCCTTTCCCGCATGGTCGGACCTAGGACCGGGTAAACGCCGGGCCATGCTCAATCGGGCGGCAGATGTTCTCCTTGCGCGAACGGCGGATTTCGTGGCAGCGATGATCGCAGAGACCGGGGCAACCGCCCTTTGGGCGAGGATCAATTGCGATCTTGCCGCCGACATATTGCGCGAGGCGGCCTCGATGACCACGCAGATCGCAGGTGAGATCATCCCCTCGGGCATTCCCGGCAACGTCTCCATGGCGGTGCGCCAGCCCGCCGGCGTCTGCGTCGGCATCGCGCCCTGGAACGCACCGATCATCCTTGGTGTGCGCGCGATCGCCATGCCGCTTGCCTGCGGCAACACGGTCGTGCTCAAGGCTTCCGAACTCTGCCCGAAGACCCATTGCCTGATCGGCGAGGTCATGCGCGAGGCGGGCTTTCCGCCGGGTGTCGTCAATGTCGTCACCAATGCTCCCAAGGATGCCGCCACCGTCGTCGAGGCCCTGATCGCCCATCCGGCGGTGCGGCGGATCAACTTCACCGGCTCGACGCGCGTCGGGCGGATCATTGCCGAAACGTCGGCGAGATATCTGAAGCGCTGCCTGCTCGAACTCGGCGGAAAGGCCCCCTTCATCGTGCTTGCCGACGCCGACATCGACGAAGCGGTCCGCGCCGCCGCCTTCGGCGCCTTCATGAACCAGGGCCAGATCTGCATGTCGACGGAACGCATCATCCTGCTCGAGGAGATCGCTGATGAATTCGTCGAGAAATTCAAAGCGAAGGCCGCAACGCTCGTGGCCGGAGATCCAAGTCAAGGAAACACGCCGCTTGGAACCATGATCAACGCCGAAGCAGTGCGGCGGATCAGGGCGCTCGTTGACGATGCCCTGCAAAAGGGAGCGGTCGTCGTCTGCGGTGGACATGCGAACGGCATGCTGATGGATGCGACCGTTGTCGATCACGTGACGCCGGCCATGCGCCTCTACCGCGAGGAAAGCTTTGGACCGCTGGCGGCGATCATCCGCGTCGACAGTGTCGAGGAGGCCATCACTATCGCCAACGACAACGAATACGGACTGTCCTCGGCAGTGTTCAGTCGCGACATCAACCAGGCGCTGGCCGTTGCCAAACGTATCGAGACGGGCATCTGCCACATCAACGAGGCGACGGTTTCCGACGAACCGCAAATGCCTTTCGGCGGGGTGAAGTCAAGCGGTTATGGCCGGTTCGGCGGCGGGGCCGCGATCGACGAGTTCACCGAGCTACGCTGGATCACGCTGGCGTCCGGCACGCGTCACTATCCGATCTGAGCCGCATTAAGGCGCTCAACGGGCAAGACTGAAGAAGAAGCATCGGGGCGAGAGGGCCTCGAAAATGGGGAGGAACGATTGCATGACCAACAATCTCATCGGAACGGGTATCAACGCCGCATCGCTGACCCGACGTTCGTTCATGGCGGCAACGGCTGCAGGGAGTGCAGCACTGGCTTTCGGCGGGCGGGCGGCATTCGCGGCCGACGATACGCTCAAGATCGGCTTTATCAGCCCGCGCACAGGCCCGCTCGGCGGCTTCGGCGAGACGGACGGCTATGTGCTGGAATTGGCGCGCAAGGCGCTGGCCAATGGATTACAGGCCGGCGGCAAGACCTGGAAGGTTGAAATTCTCGACCGCGACACGCAGTCCGATCCGTCGCGCGCCGGCCAGTTGGCAAAGGACCTGATCAACAACCAGGCGGTCGATCTGATGCTGGCGGTCTCGACGCCTGAAACCATCAATCCAGTCGCAGATGCCTGCGAGGCGGCGGGCGTGCCGTGCCTGTCGACGGTCATGCCATGGGAGGCCTGGTATTTCGGGCGCGGCGCCAAGCCCGGCGCGGCGTCGCCGTTCAAATGGACCTATCACTTCGGCTTCGGCGTCGGTGAGTTCCTAAAAACCTATATCTCGCAATGGAACCTGATCGAGACCAACAAGAAGGTCGGCGTCATGTATCCGAACGATGCCGATGGCAACGCGATCCGCGCCAATCTGGCGCCGGCGCTCGCCAAAGCCGGCTTTACCATCGTCGATCCCGGCGCCTATGAGACGGGAACTACGGATTTTTCGTCCCAGATCGCGCTCTTCCGTCAGGAAGGCGTCGAGATCTTCAACAGCTTCCCGATCCCGCCGGATTTTGCCGCCTTCTGGCGTCAGGCGGCGCAGCAGGGCCTCATCCAGCAGATCAAGATCTGCCAGGTCGCCAAGACAGGGCTGTTTCCGTCCGATATCGAGGCGCTCGGCGACCTCGGTGTCAACATCGCCAGTGCCGCCTATTGGCATAAAGCCTTCCCCTACAAGTCGTCGCTGACCGGCGTTTCCGGTCCTGAGCTTGCCGACGGCTACGAGGTGGCGAGCGGCAAGCAATGGACGCAGCAGCTCGGCGCGAGCCTGGCGCTTATCGATGCGGGGTTCGATGCGCTCAAAGCCGCCTCGGATGCGAAGAGCAAGCAGGCCGTTGCCAAGGCGCTGAGCACGCTGAAGACGACGACGATCGCCGGCAAGGTGGATTTTACCAGCGGTCCTGTCGCCAATGTCTCTCCCGGACCGATCATCGGCACGCAATGGGTCAAGGCGAAGGCCGGCTCGAAATTCGCGCTCGACTATGTCGTGACCGAACACGCCACCGATCCGAATGTGCCCGTTGCCGCCAAACTCATCGCCTACAATGGGTAAGGCTATCGTGCAGGGAC
Organism: Rhizobium sp. UFLA01-1127; assembly: GCF_059803845.1. Taxonomy (NCBI): domain Bacteria; kingdom Pseudomonadati; phylum Pseudomonadota; class Alphaproteobacteria; order Hyphomicrobiales; family Rhizobiaceae; genus Rhizobium; species Rhizobium sp. UFLA01-1127. The sequence goes on from NZ_JAUQTZ010000018.1 coordinate 14,846, forward strand.
AAGAAGGACATCGGCCGGGCGGCGAGTTTCTCGCGGCCAAGGGGATCCACAAGCGCTTTGGGGCGCTTGTGGTCCTCGAAAATCTCGACTTTTCCATGGGAGACGGCGATGCCGTCGGCATCGTCGGCCCGAACGGAGCCGGCAAGACGACCTTGCTGAGCGCACTGGCCGGCGCCTTTGCTTTGAATACTGGAACGATCACCTTTGATGGCCGGAATGTGACGGCTTTGACGGCGGCCGATCGCTGCAGGGCGGGTCTGGTCAGGACGCACCAGATTCCAAAACCGTTCAGCGGCATGACGACATTCGAGAATGTCTTCGTCGCAGCCGCGCACGGTAAGGTATCGAGCCGTGACGAGGCCTATGAGCGCGTTGTCGATTCTCTGCGGCTATGCGGCATGCTCGGCGTCGCCAATCGCCGCGCCGACACGCTCGGCCTGCTCGATCGCAAGCGGCTTGAGCTGGCTCGCGCGCTTGCGACCGGTCCGCGCCTGCTGCTGCTCGACGAGATCGGTGGCGGGTTGACGGATGGCGAGGCACAAGAACTCGTCGGCACCATTCTCGAACTGCGGCGGCGCGGCATCGGCATCGTCTGGATCGAGCATATCGTTCACATCCTCTTGCAGGTCGTCGAACGGCTGATCTGCATGGATGCCGGCAAGATCATCGCCGATGGCGATCCGAAGGCCGTCATGAGCGATGCCGAAGTGGTGCGCGCCTATCTTGGAGGAACGCCCGCATGAGCATTCTTTCCGTTCGCAATCTCGATGTCAGGCACGGCCTTTTGCAGGCGGTGCGCGGCATCAGTTTCGATCTCGCCAAGGGAGAGGTGCTGGCACTTGTCGGCGCCAATGGAGCAGGCAAGACGACGCTGCTGCGGTCCATCGCCGGTGCGCATCTACCCAATGCCGGCCAGATCTTGCTCGACGGTGAAGACGTCACGGCGGTTCCCGCGCACAAGCGTATCGCCAGGGGCATTGCACTCGTTCCGGAGGGGAGACGACTATTCTCGCAGATGACGGTCGTGGAAAATCTGCTGCTCGGCACCAGCGCCGGCCGCAAGGGTGAGTGGACGGTCGAGCGCGTCTTTGATGCCTTTCCAAACCTGAAGCCGCGACAGCACGCCAAGACGGGCCATCTGTCGGGTGGTGAGCAGCAGGCAACGGCGATCGGTCGGGCGCTGATGAGCAATCCCGACATTCTCCTGCTCGACGAGGTCTCTCTCGGCCTGTCGCCGCTCGTTGTCGATCGCGTCTATCAGCAACTGCAAGGGCTCTTGTCTTCTGGCACGACCATCGTGCTCGTCGAACAAGATTTGGCGCGCGCCATGGGCGTCGCAACGCGTGTCATTTGCATGCTGGAGGGCAGTATCGTGCTCGACAGGCCGGTAAGTGGCGTGACGCGTGAGGAGGTGACACGGGCCTATTTCGGTCTGGATCGGGCGACAGCTAAGAGGAGCGTCTCGTGACCAACACCCTCCTTCAAGGCATTCTGCTCGGCGGTTACTATGCCGTCATCGCCTGCGGCCTGTCCTTCATGTTCTCCGTCATGCGCATCATCAATCTCGCGCATGGCAGCCTTGCCGTTGCTGCTGCCTATGGCCTCTGGCTGCTGGCGGCCAAACTCGGCATTCCGCCCTTCATCGGCCTGCTGGTCGTGTTGCCTTTCATGGCAATCATCGGCTGGATTTTGCAGCGCTTCATCCTCGAGCGCAGCGCGCGCGGCGGTACGCTTTTGCCGATCCTGACGACCTTCGGTCTGTCGATCGTCATCGACAATCTGCTGTTCGAACAATTCGGGGCGGATACGCGCTCGCTGGCGCCCTTCATCGGCAATCTCTCCTATGCGTCCTGGCAACTGCCCGGTCACGTCTTCGTCGGCAAGCTTGCCGTGCTGATGATGGTGACGGCAATCGCCGTCATCGGCGGGCTGCAGTTGTTCTTGAGCCGCTTTGCACTCGGCCGTTCGATCCGCGCCGCGGCGGAGGATCCGGATACAGCCGGTCTCGTCGGCATCGATGCGCGCCGCGTCAACGCTGTCGCGACTGCGATCACCATGGTCACGGTCGGCATTGCCGGTGCGTTTCTGGCCATGCGGGCGACCTTTAATCCTTATTCGGGCGGGCCGCAGCTATTGTTTGCCTTCGAGGCGGCCGTCATCGGCGGTGCCGGTTCGCTCTGGGGAACCTTGCTCGGCGGCATCGTGCTTGGGCTGGCGCAGTCGATTGGTGCCCAGATCCATCCACAGGGCTTTCTGATCGGCGGCCATATTGCCTTCCTCATCGTTCTTTTCGTGCGGCTGCACCAGTTCGGCTTCCTGAGCTTCGGTAAAATCCGCACGCGTCTTCGGAGCCCGTCATGAGTACGATCGCGCCTGGAATTTCCGTCGAGCGCTGGACCGCGTCCTCGCGAATGACACTTGCTGCGATGATGGTGGCGGTCGGCCTTCTCGCCGCAATGCCTACCATCGCCAGCGCCGGCGTCACCGATCGCATGACCGCCCTCTTCATCTACGTGATCCTGGCGGCCATGTGGAATGCGCTCGCAGGCTTCGGCGGCCTCGTCTCCGTCGGCCAGCAGGTCTTCTTCGGCCTTGGCGCCTATTTCACCATTCGTCTGGCAGATGCAGGGCTCGATCCCTTCGTTTCGCTCATCGCCGCAGCAGTCGTCACCGGTGCCATATCGCTACCACTCTCGTGGCTGATGCTGCGGCTGAAGGGAGGCGAGTTTGCCATCGGCATGTGGGTACTAGCCGAGCTTGCGCATTTGCTCGTCAATCTCGATCGCCTCATTCAGGGCGAAACCGGGACCTCGCTGATTTCCTTGAACGCCTATGACAGCTCCACGCGGCGCGTGGCGATCTATTGGCTGGCGCTGGCGGCCATGGTCGCTCTTCTCGGGGCGCTCTTCGCTCTGATGCGGAGCAGAGCTGGCGCCGCCATGCAGGCAATCCGCGACAATGAGGATGCGGCAACCTCCGTCGGCGTCCGTGTCGCGGCGACAAAACGCCTGCTCTTTGTTCTTGCCGCCTTCGGCATCGGTGTTGCCGGCGGCCTGTGGCTGGCAACGGCCGTCACCTTCCAGCCCAAGACCTATTTCAGCGTGCAGTGGACCGCCTACATGATTTTCATGGTGCTGGTTGGCGGGATCGGCAAGTTCGAGGGCGCGATCCTCGGCGCCATTCTCTTCTTCGTCGTCGAGACCGTCTTCGGCGGAACGGGGGTCTGGTATCTGGTCGGCCTCGGCGCGACAGCGGTGCTCTTTTCCCTCTATCTGCCGCGCGGCCTCTGGGGCGAAATCGAACGCCGCTTTGAACTGCAGCTTCTGCCCGTGGGCTATCGGCTGACGTTTTCTGATCTCCTCAAGGATAGACAATAGCGGTGGGCGTTCGCTCGCATTTCATTGGAAAGGTGAAATCATGCTTTTCGGCAAGACCATCCTCATTACCGGCGTCGCCTCGGGCATCGGCGCGCGTGCCGCGGAACTTGCAGGGCAAATGGGGGCCGACGTCATCGGCGTTGATGTCCGGGAACCGTCGTCGGGCATCAGTTCCTTCATCAAAGGGGATCTTTCGACCGCCGCCGGCGTCGAGGACATCGTCAAGCAACTGCCCAACCGCATCGATGCGCTGGCCAACGTCGCCGGCCTCTCCGGAAGCACCGGCATCGCGGCGACACTGGCCGTCAACTTCTATGGTCTGCGCGCTCTTTCGGAAACTGTCGCACCTCGGCTGCGCGAGGGTGGAGCGATCGTCAACGTCGCCTCGATCGCCGGCTATGGCTGGCGCGCCAATCTGGAACGGGCAAAGACGTTGACCGCCATCGAGGGCTTTCCGGATGTGGCCGCGCTAGTCAGCGAACACGGACTGAAGAACGAGGAAGGCTATCCGCTCTCCAAGGAACTGCTGCTGCTCTGGACGATGCGCGCCGCACACCAGCCTCTCTTCAAGGCGCGCAGCATTCGCGTCAATGCCGTCAGCCCCGGTCCGGTCGAGACGCCGATTTTGAAACAATTCCGTGCCGTACTCGGCGATGCGCGCGTCGATAGCGATATCACGCGGGTCGGCCGGGCCGGCACATCGGCCGATATCGCGCCTGCCATCCTTTTCCTGTGCTCGGACGGCGCGCGCTGGATCAACGGTGCCAATCTGCCTGTTGATGGCGGATTGGAAGCCTCCATCAATGCCGACGTGCTTGGCTTTTGAAATACGATCCTCATCAGGAGACACGAGATGAACATTTCCCTTCTTATCAACGGCGCCGACAGGCCGGCGGCGAGCGGCCGCACCTACGACCGCCGCGATCCTTTCACCGGAGAGCTGGCAAGCACGGCGCCGGCGGCAGGACCTGAGGATGTCGCCGCCGCGATCGAGGCTGCCTCCAGTGCCTTTTCCGCATGGTCGAGCACAGGCCCCGGACAGCGCCGCACGATCCTCGCCAAGGCTGCCGACATCATGGATGCCAAGGTCGGCGAGTTTACCAAGCTGATGATGGAAGAGACGGGGGCGACGGCGCCGTGGGCCGGTTTCAACGTCATGCTCGCGGCCAATATCCTGCGTGAGGCTGCCGCCATGACGACGCAGATCGGCGGCGAGATCATCCCGTCCGACAAGCCCGGTACGCTTGCCATGGGCGTGCGTCAGGCAGCCGGCGTCTGCCTTGCCATCGCTCCGTGGAATGCGCCTGTGATCCTGGCAACACGCGCCGTTGCCATGCCGATCGCCTGCGGCAACACCGTGATCCTCAAGGCTTCCGAACAATGCCCCGGCACACAGCGACTGATCGCGACGGCGCTGACAGAGGCAGGCCTGCCGGCCGGCGTCATCAACGTGATCACCAATGCGCCTGAAGACGCGCCCGGTATCGTCGAGGCGCTGATTGCCCATCCCGCCGTCCGCCGTGTCAATTTCACCGGCTCGACGAAGGTCGGCAAGATCATCGCGGAGCTGAGCGGCAAGCACCTGAAGCCCGCTCTTCTGGAGCTCGGCGGCAAGGCGCCGCTTGTCGTACTTGAGGATGCGGATATCGACGGCGCGGTCAACGCGGCGATCTTCGGTGCCTTCATGCACCAGGGCCAGATCTGCATGTCTACCGAACGCATCGTCGTCCATCAGGCGATCGCGGATGCTTTCGTCGCCAAGCTTGCGGCGCGTGCCGCTGTTCTGCCCGCCGGCGATCCGCGCGGCCATGTTGTCCTCGGCTCGCTGATCAGCCTGGACGCTGCCAAGAAGATGGAGGAGCTGATTGCCGATGCTGAGGCGAAGGGTGCCAAGCTCGTGGCCGGCGGCAAGCGTAACGGCACCGTGGTCGAAGCCACACTGCTCGATTTCGTCACGCCTAACATGCGCGTCTATTCGGAAGAATCCTTCGGTCCGGTGAAGCCGATTATCCGCGTGGCGGATGAGGACGACGCGGTGCGTGTCGCCAACGATACGGAATATGGCCTGTCATCCGCCGTCTTCAGCCGCGACGTGCAGCGGGCGCTTGCCGTGGCTGGCCGCATCCAGTCCGGCATTTGCCACATCAACGGTCCGACCCTGCATGACGAGGCGCAAATGCCCTTCGGCGGCGTCAAGGGCAGCGGCTACGGCCGCTTCGGCGGCAAGGCGGCGATCGCCGAGTTCACCGACCTTCGGTGGATCACGATCGAGGATCCGAACCAGCACTATCCTTTCTGAGGGGCACGGCAACGCCCCCGATCGCTGACATAGATGAGGCGTTGGTCAAGACGGTCTAGGGTCGCAGGAGGCGCAATCAGCGCCTCAAAACCCTGCTTTCCGCATGGACCGCCCATGCGGATCTTGCCCGACGTCTCGATCTGGTTCCATCCACTCAAGGCATCGGTCCCCGCACCACGTTGACCCTGATCATCCGTATGCCCGAACTCAGGCGCCATCTCGCGAACAGGCAGTCGTGAATGACCTATTTCAACGGGAGCACGTCGTCTAATTGTAAGAACGCCCCTGCGGGACAAGCCGCTTCCAGCATCCTTGATACATTACTGGACCTCGTGCACATAGCGATGGCTTCTGGTCGTTGCGCGATGCTTTGCGACGAGAACCGGAAGCGCCGACTGATCATAGGCCACTTCGTCGATCGTCAGCACGGCGCTTGGCATGCCCAGCTGCAATAGTCGGCAATCCTCCTCCGTCGCCATATCGGCGGCAATCTGCTCTCGCACGGCGGAGATGCGAATCCCATAGCGATCGAGAAGGAAGAGATAAAGAAGGGAGGGAATCTCCTCCTTCTTGTCTGGAAATTCCGGCAGCATCCGTGCCGGAAGCGCCATGACTTCATGCATGACCGGATGGCCGCCGACGCTGCGCAGCCGGTGGATTGAGATGACTTCGGACGCATCCTCAAGCCGCAATCCCAACCGCTCCTCTTCGTTCGCCTCACGGCGTTTCAACGAAAGAATGTCGGATGTCGAGTTTTGCAGCGAACCATCGAGCCCATGCAGACGAAAATACTGGAAGAAAAAACGCAGGCTGTGCTGCGGCGTGCGACCGGTGACCACGGTCCCCGTCTTGCGCCTGCGGCTGAGCAGGCCCTCATTGGTCAGGTCCTGCAGGGCGCGCCTGATGGTGCCGACAGCAACCCCAAACATTTGCGACAGCGCGATCTCGCTCGGCAAGACCGTGCCGGCTGGCCATTTGCCCATCATGATCGCTTCCGTGATCTGACGCTTCACAATCTCATAGAGCGGAACGGATAGCTCGGATGCACGCGGCACATCTGCTGAAAATTTGGCCATTTCGCGCAACTTATTTGCCTCTTATTTGGAGTTGACTCGAAGCCTGGGCGGCCGCATCATTACTATATAGTTTATATAAATATGAGTGCAGAACCTCCAAATGTTTCTGCCCGTCTTTTTCGGAAATTCGAGCATGCGCGATCAAGTCTTGTCATCTTTCGAGGCGCCATTTGCAAGCGCCTTGAAGATCATCGAAGAGAACGTCGAAAGCGCCATTGGCGATCTCGCGCGAATGATTGCGATCGACACTTCTTTTCCGCCCGGAGACGGCTATCCGGCATTTGCGGAGCTGATGGCGAGCCTGCTCGAACCTATCGGTTTCGATTGCCGCCAGGTGATCTTGCCGGAGGAATTGTGGCGAGTTGGCAATGGTCCGGCCAGGGGGCCGCGGGTCAACCTCATCGCCGAGCGATCCGGCACTAAACCGGTCTGCGGGCTATACTACCATGTCGATACGGTTCCAGCGGCTCCCGGCTGGCAACAGGATCCGCTCTGTCTGCGGCGCGACGGCGAGCGCCTCTTCGGGCTTGGTGCCGCGGACATGAAAGGCACCATTGCGGCAACGCTGCTTGCGCTGCGTGCTGCCGAGACCTGCGGCGTCGAGCTCGCCTACGATCCGATGCTGCTTCTTTGCACCGATGAAGAAGGCGGCCTCTATCCCGGGATCCGATATCTCGCCGAACAGGGCATGCTTAAGGGACATATCGTCAATTTCAACGGCTCGGCAGCGCCGCGCATCTGGGCCGGCTGCTTTGGCGTCTTCAATCTCCAGGTCACTGTTCGTGGCCAGGCCGTTCACGCAGGCGAAGGCAATCGAACCGGTTCCGGCATCAATGCCATCGACGGCGCCCTTCCTCTTCTCAACGCTCTTTGCGCCTTGAAGCCGCAGGTGGCCGCCTTCGCATCCGCCTTGCCGCCGCCGCCGCATGCAAGCGGCCCGCTGCGGCCGCAGCTTTCCATCGCCGCCGTCAATGGCGGCACGTCCGGTGGCCAGGTTCCCGCCGAGCTGAAAATCCTCGTCAGTCGTCGTTACGCGCCTGAGGAGAATTACGAAACGGCAAGGGCTGAGATCGAAGCGCTTGTACGCGCCGTCATGGCGAAATCGCCGGAGTTGCAGGTCGAAATCGATCTCGTCGGCCACCTGATCCCGACCGCCGACCCGGATGGTCCGCATTGGCCGCGCTGGCAGAAAGCTCTCAGTCTCGGCTTCGGCTATCAGGATTCCGATTTTAGCAAATGGGGCGCCGCAAGCTGCTCGGACTTCGGTTACGTGCAGCAGACAGGCATCATGCAGGAAATCCTGCTCGGCGGCCTTGGACGTCCGGAGAGCTGCATCCATAGCGCTGACGAACATACGACGACCTCGGACATCATCGCGCTGGCGCAAAGCATCCTCGCCTACCTCGCCCGCGACTTTGCAACCGACCTCATTCCAGAACACGCACCGGCAAAATAAGGGAACACTACGATGCTGAAGCTCAATCGACGTCATTTCCTGGCAAGTACCGCCGCCCTCCTCGCAACGCCCGCCATCGGCTTTGCTCAAGGCGCCGTTCCGGCCAAGGGCGGCACATTGCGTATCTCCGTCGATCAGGCCGCAAGCGTGATCCATCCGCTGCTGACGCGCGTCAATCCGGAATACATGGTCACCGAGCTGCTCTACAGCAATCTGACCCGGCTGAAGGTCGATATGTCGGTCGAGCCGGATCTTGCCGAAAGCTGGAGCGCCAACGATGCGCTGACGGAATGGACGTTCAAGCTTCGCAGCGGCGTCAAGTTCCATGACGGCTCGCCGCTGACCGCCAACGATGTCGTCCAAAGCTTCAAGGCGATCCTCGATCCAAAGAACGCTTCGCCGGCACGCAACAATGTCGGCCCGATCGCTGATGTGATCGCGGCCGATCCGCTGACGGCCGTCTTCAAGCTTTCGACCCCTTACGCCGACTTCCCCGTGGCAACAGCCTACACGGTCGCGCGCATCATCCCGGCCTCCATCGCCACCGGCGACTTCAAGACGCTGTCGACGACGGCTGTCGGCACCGGCCCGTTCAAGCTTGTCTCCTACGAACCCGACCGGCTGATCGTCGTCGAACGCAATCCCGATTATTACGATGCGAAGCGTCCCTATCTCGATCGCGTCGAAATCCAGGTTTTCCCAGATACTTCGGCGCAGACCTCGGCTTTGCTTGCCGGCGACATCGACATCATTTCGACCGTACAGCCAACCGAATATCTGCGGATGAAGGACGCCCAAGGCGTCAATCCGCTCCGGGTGCCGTCAGGCCAGTTCTGCAACATCAATTTCGGCTGCGACACCAAGCCCTTCAACGATGTGCGCGTGCGCCGCGCGCTGGCGCTGACCGTCGACCGACAGGCGATGGTCGATTTTGTCACCGAGGGTTTCGGCACGCCGGGCAACGATACCGCCCTTAACTCCTCCTATCGCTTCTATGCCGATCTGCCGCTGCGCCAGGCCAATATCGCCGAGGCCAAGAAGCTTCTTGCCGAGGCAGGTTACCCGAATGGCTTCGAGGCAACGCTTATTGCATCGGACAAGCCGAGCCAGCGCACTCAGCTCGCTGTCGCCTTGCGCGAGATGGCAAAGGAAGCCGGCATCAACATCAACGTCCAGACGATGCCGCACGCGACTTATCTGGAGCAGGTGTGGAAGAAGGGCAGCTTCTATGTCGGTTTCTACAATATGCAGCCGACGGCCGACGCGATCTTCAAGCTGCTCTACACCTCCGATGCCGCCTGGAACGAAACGCGCTGGAACAACGCCGCCTTCGACAAGGTCGTCAACGAGGCACGTGGCATCACCGACGAGGCCAAGCGCAAGGAGCTTTATGCCGAGGCGCAAAAGCTGATGAACGAGGAAGTACCCTCCATCATACCGGTGTTCTTCGACGTTCTCGCCGCCAAGCGGGATTGGGTCGCCGGCTTCGAGGTTCATCCCCGCGCTTCCGTCTTCCGCCTCGACTATGTCTCCCTGACGGACAAGGCGCCGAAACGGAGCTGATGGCGCCGACCGCTGAATAAGCGCCGCGGCACGATACGAAGTTCGCGACGTATCCCGTAGCAAGAAGACCGGCCTATTTCGAGGCCGGTCCCTCCAACGCCAGGGAACGGCCTTGTCACCAAATTATCTTCTGAAGCGGCTTTTGATGATCGTCTACACGCTCTTCATCGTGTCGCTCGTCGTCTTCGCGATCACCCAGGTCCTGCCGGCGGATGCCGCCGTGATGATGCTTGGGGAGAACGCCACCGACCAAGCGCTCGAGGCGCTGCGCCAGCAGATGGGGCTCAACGATCCCGTCTGGCTGCAATATCTGCATTGGCTGGGCGGTGTCCTGCATGGCGATTTCGGCCAGTCGCTGCGTACCGGCCAGCCTGTCGGCCCGGCCATGCTCCAGGCGCTTACCCGTTCGCTTCTCATCGCTGTCCTGTCCATCGCCTTGATGCTCGTGCTCGCCATCCCACTCGGTGTGCTTGCCGCGTGCCGCCGCGGCAAGCTCGCCGACATGATCGTCAGTCTCATCTCCTATACGGGCGTATCGCTGCCGGAATTCGTGACGGCGACGCTTGCGGTGCTCTTCCTCGCCGATTGGGCGAAGCTTTTGCCGCCGACCGGTTATGTGCCGCTGACCGAGAATTTTCCCGATGGCCTCGCCCACCTGGTACTGCCGGTCTGCGTGGTGTCGATCATCCTCATCGCGCATGTCTCCCGCATGGTGCGTTCCGAACTCGTCGACGTGCTGCATACCGACTACATCCGTGCGGCGCGGCTGAAAGGTCTTTCCACGTCAAGGGTGCTGTTCGGTCACGCCTTGCGCAACGCGCTCTTACCAACCATCACCGTCGTCGCGCTCGATGTCGGCTATCTCTTGGGCGGCATCATCGTCGTCGAAGAAATCTTCGCCCTTCCCGGCATTGGCAGGCAGTTGATCGTCGCGATCCAGACGCGCGATCTGCCGGCAATCCAGGCCGGCGTGCTGCTCATGGCGGCCACCTATTCCATCGTCAATTTCGTCGCCGACATTCTCTACGCATGGCTCGACAAGAGGATCCAGTATGATTGAGCTTCTCAAACGGCTGCTGCGCACGCCGCAGGGCGCCGTCGGCCTTGTCCTGGTCATCCTCGTCTTCATCGTCGTCGTCTTCGGTCCCCTTCTTGCCCCGCGCGATCCGGAAGCCATGTCGATACTTGCCCGCTACAAGGGACCGAGCGCGAATTTCCTCCTCGGCACGGACCAGTATGGCCGCGACATCCTGAGCCGCCTGCTGATCGGCGCGCGTTCTACCGTGACGATGGCAGTCTTCGCCACGCTTGCCGGCACCTTTGCCGGAGCCTTTATCGGCACGGTATCCGCCTTCCTGGGCGGGCGTGCCGACGAGATCATCATGCGCACCATCGATGCGATCATGGCGATCCCGAACCTCCTGTTCGCGCTTTTGATCGTCAATCTGCTCGGGTCCAGCAGCATCAATGCGCTGGTCGCGGTTGCCGTCGCCTTCGCGCCAGGCATGGCGCGCATTACCCGCAGCGTTGCGCTTGCCGTGCGCAAGCAGGACTATGTGAGCGCGGCGCTCGCCCGCGGCGAAAGCTCAAGCTACATCATCCTGCGCGAGATGCTGCCGAATGTCGTCGCCCCCATCGTGGTGGAAACGACGATCCGCGTTTCCTTCGCCGTCATGCTGTTTGCGACGCTGAGCTTCCTCGGTCTCGGCGCCCAGCCGCCCGCGACCGAATGGGGCCTGATGGTCTCGGAAGCGAGACAATATATGCACATCAGCGCCGGCATCCTGATCTGGCCGAGCCTTGCAATCGCCATCGTCGCCATCGGCTTCAATCTTCTTGGCGATGGTCTGCGCGACGCGCTCAACCCGCGCACCGGAGGCTGAGATGACGGAAACTGCGAACAACACAGTCCTTCAGGTCCGCAACTATTCGCTCGACTATCTGACGGCGGGCGGCACCTTCCATGCGCTGAAGAACATCAATCTCGAAGTCGGTGCCGGAGAAATTCTCGGCCTCGTTGGCGAGTCCGGTTCCGGCAAGACCTCGATGGCCTGGTCGATCATGCGCTATCTGCCGGCAAACGCCCGCGAGACCGGTGGCGAAATCCGGCTTCGCGGCGAAAATCTGACGGCAAAATCGCCGGCCGAGGTCAATCGCATAAGGGGCAAGCGGATCAGCATGGTGTTCCAGGACCCCGGCACCTCGCTCAACCCGACGCTTTCGCTCGGCACGCAGCTTACGGAAACGCTGAGGCGTCATCGCGGCCTGACCGCAAGGCAAGCGTGGAGCGAGGGCGAAGCAATGCTGGATCGCGTCGGCCTCAAAAGCCCGGCGGAAATGATGAAGCGCATGCCGCACGAAGCATCGGGCGGCGAAAAGCAGCGCGTGGTCATCGCCACTGCCTTCGCCTGCAATCCGGAATGCATCATCTTCGACGAACCGACGACGGCGCTCGATGTCATCACGTCCCGTCAGATCCTGGATCTCTTCCTCGACCTGCAGGCCGAAACGGGTGTCGCCTCGCTCTATATCTCGCATGACCTTGCCTTGCTGTCGCGCACTGCGAAGCGAGTTGCTGTCATCCGGCGCGGCGAAATCGTCGAACAGGGCGCCATCGATGCCATCTTCAACGCACCGCAACACGACTATACGCGCCAGCTGATCGCAGCGGTGCCTCGGCCGAGCGATCGCTTGACGCAGACGCGCCCGTCCTATCAGGACCAGCCGCTGATGACGGTCGAAAATGTCAGCGTGCATTACGGCCGCAAGCCGTTCCTGTCGGCACTGACTGGCCGGTCCTTCGAACGCTTCGCCGGCAATCGCGCCGTCAGTCTGAGCGTCCAGCCGGGAGAAATCCTTGGCATCGTCGGGGAATCCGGCTCCGGCAAATCGACGCTCGCCAAGGCGATGACCGGGCTCAATCCGTTCGAGGGCCAAATAACCTTTGCAGGGCGGACGATTGCGGGCCTTGCCGACATGGACGGGGCCTATCGCAAGAACGTCCAGATGATCTTCCAGCATCCGGACGCCTCGCTCAATCCGCGCCAGAAGATCCGGGAAATTCTGGCGCGGCCGCTCAAACTCTACGGCGAGGGTGACCGAAGCGCCATCGCGCAACGGATCGGCGACATGCTCGAACAGGTGCGCCTGCCACGCACCCATGCCGATCGCTATCCGCATCAGCTCTCCGGCGGCGAAAAACAGCGTGTTGCCATCGCCCGCGCCTTCGCATCGAGACCGAAGCTGGTGATCTGCGACGAGATCACCTCCGCGCTCGACGTTTCGGTGCAGGCCTCCATCATCGAGCTGCTCTTGGAGCTGCACCGCGAGCATTCCACCGCCTTCCTCTTCATCACCCACGATCTCAACCTCATTCGCCAGATCGCCCACCGCATCGCGGTGATGTATCGCGGCGATCTTCTTGAAATCATGCCGGCGGAAGAGATCACCAGCCTCGAACGCGCCGACTATACGCGCCGGCTGCTTGCGGCCGTGCCGACCCCGGCCGGCGCCCCACGTCAGAACCAGACTTCCAAGGAGCATTAAAATGGATCCGAAATCCCTCATCGGCAAAATCGATGAGAAGAGCTGCCTCGACTTCCTGTCGATGATGGTTCGCCACAAGAGCCACTCGCAGACAGAGGGTGAGCGGGAATTGGCGCGCGTCATGGCACGCGAGATGGAAGCGATCGGCGTCCAGGCGGAGCTGCAGCCTTTTGATGATGGACAGCGCTTCAACGCCATCGGGCGTCTGAAGGGCACCGGCGGCGGCAAAAGCCTGCTCTTCAACGGCCATCTCGACACCAACCCGGTCACCGAGGGCTGGACCGTCGATCCCTGGGGCGGCATCGTCGACGACAAATTCATCTATGGTATCGGCGTATCCAACATGAAGGCGGGGGATGCCGCCTATTTCTGCGCGGTCAAGACCTTGCTTGATACCGGCGTCAGGCTCAAGGGAGACGTGATCCTGACCTATGTCGTCGGTGAACTTCAAGGCGGTGTCGGCACGCTTGCCGCCATCCGCAACGGTGTCAAAGCCGACTATTTCATCAACAGCGAGCCAAGCGATCTTGCCGCGGTGACCATGCACGCCGCCGCGCTGAGCTTCGTGATCGAGCTTACCGGCGACACGCGGCATCTCTCCAAACGCGAGCAATCGGTCGACGCCATCGCCGCTGCCTGCGATCTCATACCGCGTATCAATGCCATGACCTTCAGCGAGGCCAGAAGCGACGTGCATCGCTCGATCAATCGCGGCCATGTCGGCGTCGTCCATGGTGCGCTCGGGCGTGAGCTGGAGGAATGGCGGCCACCGCAGGTTTCTGACTTTGTCCGCATCCGAGGTTCGGCCCGCTATGCGCCCGGCCAAACACAGGAAGGCGTCCTTGCCGATCTCGCCGCGGAATTGACCAAACTCGAAAAGCGCTTCCCCGGGCTGAAGGCCAAGCTGGTGCCCGAGATGATCGAGGGTCGTCCTCTGATGCCACCGTTCGAAGTCTCGCCGACGTCACGCATCGTAACCGCGATCAACGCCGCCTATGAGGCTGTCCGCGGCGAAAAGCAGCCGACGGGCGCAATCACGCCCACGCGCTTTTACGGAACGGATGCCGGCCATCTCTATCATGAACTCGGCATGGAAGGCATCGTCTGTGGGCCGGGTGGCCGGTACAACACGATGCCGGACGAACGCGTCGACATCGTCGACTATCTCGACATGATCCGTGTCTACATGCTCGCCATCCTCGACATTTGCGAGGTTGCCTGAGACCGCATGTTTCCTCGTTGCGAATATGATTGGCGTATCGCCAAGGCACACGCCGAGATGGACGCCGCCGCCGTCGATCTGCTGCTGATCGACAGCGGCGAGCTCCTTGCGTGGCTTACTGGCTACACAGTCTCGCAGACCATGTATCGTGCCGCTTTTCTGCCGCGACACGGCGCACCCTGGTTCGTCCTGCGCGAGCTCGACGAAGTTCCATGCCGGGAAAAGACCTGGATTTGCGACATCATCGGCTTTGCCGACACCACCAATCCGCACAAGGCCATCGCGGACAGCATCCGCGATCGAGGCTTCACCAATGCCCGTATCGGTGCCGATTTCGGCTCGTACGGCTTCAGTGCCGATACGGCCTCCAGGCTTCGCGCGCACCTGCCCGAGGCGCAATTCGTTGCACTTCCCGGTATTAGCGACAGTCTGCGATGGGTCAAATCGGCCCGCGAGATCGCCGTTCTGACGCAGGCATCCGGCATCGCCGACAAGGCGATGCTGGCAATGGCGCAGAGTGCCCGCGCCGGCTCGTCGACCCGTACGGCCGCCGCAACTGCGGCTGCAACCTTCCTGCTTGAAGGTGCTGATAGCGGCGAGACCGGTCCGATCGTCAAGGCCAGCGGCGACCACCAATTCCTGCATGGCTCCTTCAAGAGCGAATTGCTCGACGCAGGCGATATCCTGCATGTGGAACTTATTCCACGTGTGGGCGGTTATGGCGCCCGCCTCATGCGGCCGATCGTCATCGGCAGGGCGTCGGCACGCCTTCAGGATATCGCCTCGCGCATCACCGCATTGCAGGACCGGCAAATCGAAGCCATGAAGCCGGGCGTCTGCGCTTGCGAGGTAGATGCCATCGTTCGCCAGGGTCTTATCTCGTCTGGTTTGAGGCAGCGCTACGACAACGTGACGGCCTATACGCTTGGTCTTTATACCCGCACGCCGCGCACCAGCGATTTCTCCCGGGTTTTTCTGCCGAATGCGACATGGCCGCTAGAAGACGGCATGGTTTTCCATGTGTATGCGACAGCCGCCAGCCTTGGATTCAGCGAAACGGTGGTGGTGACTGCGCAGGGCGGAAGGCGACTGACGACGACCGGGCGGCGGCTTTTCGTGTCCGGGACTTAACGGGTTCGAACACCCAAGACTAGTGACTTTCTAAAGTTGCCTTCGTTCGAGCAGGCAATTTCAGTGGCCAATTGGTTGTGACGAGATCGGGGCCGCCGACCTTTCCCAACCAGTTCTCGCTGCTGAATTCAAAGGACGGGTTGGGCGATCCGACGCGAGGCTCGAGCAAGCGTTATTGGCCGCCAGCGCTGGCAAAAATGGCGCTGACGCCGCTCACAATTTCAACATGCAAATAGGCGGCCTGCGCAGCAGCCGTCCCGTCAGCCCGCATGATGGCCGTCACGATCTCTTCATGCTCGGCATATGATTTCGTCAACCGGCCAGGTAGCCGGAACTGCGCTCGACGGAAAGGCGCAAGCCGCGCGCGGCTCTGAGTCACCAGCTCAAAAATATGCTCATTGTGCGCACCTCGATAAAGCCGTGTATGAAATTCGACATTATAGGCGGCATAATCCTCTTCGGCCCCCTGGTGAACAAGCCGGGCTGAAGCCCGATGCTCGATTTCCAGCAGACGCCGCTCGTCCACGGTCATGCGCTCCGCCGAAAGCCGCGCGCACATCGCCTCAAGCTCCGCCATCGCCTCGAACATCGAATGGAGATAGTCTTCGGTGACGTTGGTCACCACCGCGCTGCGGTTCGGCTCGCGACCGACAAGACCCATCGCTCCAAGTTCGCGCAGCGCCTCGCGTACGGGTGTGCGCGATACCTCGAAGCGCGTCGCCAGCGAGATTTCGTCAAGCTTCTCACCCGGCAGCATTTGCCCTGTGACGATCATGTCGGCGATCGCCCGGACCATCTGTTCGACGGTCTTTCCTGCCCGAACGACCCTTTTGCGCCCGACTTGTCCCAACACTGATTCTGCCTTTTCACGTTCTGCATACACATGCATTTGCCGCGGATGAAAGTCAAACATTCCGTCAAACCGTTGATTTCTCGGAAATAAAACTCTTCCCCGCCGAGGGATTATGACGGAGGCCCCGCATATCCGGTTGGGCGCGATGATCCATTTATAGGCTTCGCATATATTTTAATCACTTCAGGACTTAAAGTGTATGCACTTTTCACAAGAGCTTTGGCCTGAATTGAATATAATTACGCAAAATCCATAGCTTACAGTCTGGCATGCGCATTGCATGCAGTTTGATGCACCCACACTAACCGGCCCCTCGCCGCAAGGAGCATCGTGATGACCAAACTCCTTTCCATGAACCGCCGCAATTTCCTTCAGACATCCGCCGCCGGCGCGCTTGCCGGCCTTGCGCCCGGGCTTGTGGCAAATCGCGCCTTCGCGCAGGCGGCATTGACCGTCGGCTTCATCTATGTCGGCCCCAAGGATGATTACGGCTATAACCAGGCGCACGCGGAAGGTGCTGCCGCCCTCAAGGCGATGGCGGGCGTCACCGTTGTCGAGGAAGAAAATGTTCCAGAGACGGTCGACGTGCAAAAGACCATGGAATCGATGATCAATCTTGACGGCGCCAAGCTCATTTTCCCGACCTCCTTCGGCTATTTCGATCCGCATATGCTGGCCATGGCCGCGAAATATCCCGACATTCAATTTCGCCATTGCGGCGGGCTCTGGCAGAAGGACAAGCACCCGACGAACACGGGTTCCTACTTCGGCTACATCTTTCAGGGCCAGTATCTGAATGGCATCACGGCGGCCTACGCGACGAAAAGCAAGAAGATCGGTTTCGTCGCGGCAAAGCCGATCCCACAAGTTCTTCAGAACATCAATGCCTTCCTGCTCGGCGCCCGCTCTGTGGATCCGGCCATCACCTGTCAAGTGATCTTCACCGGCGAGTGGTCGCTTGCGGTCAAGGAGGCGGAGGCAACCAACGCGCTCGTCGACCAGGGCGCCGACGTCATCACCTGCCATGTCGACAGCCCCAAGGTCGTCGTGCAAACGGCGGCGGGCCGCGGTGCCTTCGTCTGCGGCTACCACGCCAACCAGAGCCCACTTGCAGCCGAAAAATACCTGACCGGTGCCGAATGGGCCTGGGGCAATGTCTACGGCACCTTCATCAAGAAGGCGCAAGCCGGCCAGGCCCTGCCGAATTTCGTTCGCGGCGGCCTGAAGGATGGCTTCGTCAAGATGAGCGCGCTTGGCCCGGGTGTTTCCGACGCGGCCCGCAAGGCGTTCGAGGCGACGAAGGCAGAGATGATGGCCGGCGGCTTCTCCGTCTTCAAGGGGCCGCTGAAGGACAACAAGGGCAAGCAGGTCATCGATAGTGGCAAGGCCTATACCGAAGACGCGATCGAACTGGAAAGCATGGATTATCTGGTCGAAGGCGTGGTCGGGTCCACGGCCTGATCCCAAAGGGAGGGAAGCGTCATGACGGTCAAGGTCGATGATCCGGCAATCTCTCTTTCCGCCACCAGGAGGCGGACGTCGCTGCGCCCTCTCCTGGGATGGCTGGCGCGGCGGGCCGAACCTGTCGCCATCACGCTTGGCGGCATTTTCGCCGGCCTGGCGCTTTTCTCCCTCTTCCTGCTCGCGCTCGGCAAGTCGCCGCTCGTGCTCTATCAGCTGATGTATACTGGCGGCTTCGGCAGCTGGTTTTCCATCCAGAACAGCCTGAGCCGCGCCGCGCCGCTGCTTCTGACCGCGCTTTGCGTCGCGTTGCCGGCCCGCCTCGGGCTGGTCATCATCGGCGGCGAAGGCGCGGTCGTTCTCGGTGGCGTGGCAGCGGCTGCGATCGCCCTGCCGCTCGTCGGCACGGCGCCGGTTCTCATCGTTTTGGTCCTCATGGCCGTTGCCGGCTTTGTCGTCGGCGGTATCTGGATCAGTCTTGCGGGTCTGCTGCGCCATTATCGCGGCGTCAACGAGACCATTTCCTCGCTTTTGCTCGCCTATATCGCCATCGCCTTGATGAACCAGTTCGTCGAAGGGCTGCTGCGCGATCCTGCCAGCCTGAACAAGCCTTCGACCAGGCCGCTTCCCGCGGGCTATATGCTTGGCAACATTCCCGGCATGGAGGTGCATTGGGGATTGGTGATCGGAATTGTTGCTTGCATCCTCTCATGGGTACTGATCGAGATGACAAGCTTCGGCTTTGCAGCGCGCATTGCCGGCGGCAATGTACGCGCCGCGCAGATCCAGGGCCTGCCGGTCGGCAAGCTGATTGGCGGGCTGACCGCAATCGCCGGCGGTTTCGCGGGTCTTGCAGGCATGGTAGAGGTCGCCGCCGTCCAGGGCAGTGCCAACGCTTCGCTCGCCGCCGGGTACGGCTATACCGGCATCCTCGTCGCCTTCTTGGCGCGCCACAATCCGCTGGCAATCATTCCGGTCGCCTTCTTTCTCGGCGGCATCGCCGCCGCTGGCGGCCTGATCCAGCGGCGGATGGGCCTGCCCGATGCGACCGTCCTCGTTCTGCAGGGCACCCTCTTCATCGTCATCCTGTTTTGCGAGACCTTCTACGGCCGGTTCAGGATTTTCAATCCCGATCTCTGGGACACCAGGGACTTCAAAATGGGAGAAGCATGATGGGCGACGCAGCCATCGGCATCTGGGGCGTGCCCCTTGCTATCCTCGCCGGCGCGATTAGAGTTTCGACGCCCTTCATTTTCGTCAGCCTCGGCGAGACCATCACCGAGCGCTCTGGTCGCATCAACCTCGGCCTCGAAGGCACGCTGGTGTTCGCCGCCATGACCGCCTATGCCATCGATGTCATGACCGGTTCGCCGTGGCTTGGTGTTCTCGCCGCCATGGCAACGGGTGCCATTTTCGGCGCCGTGCACGGCTGGATCTGCAAATGGCCGAAGGTCAATGACATCGCGATCGGCATCGCCATGATGCAATTCGGGCTTGGTCTTGCCTTCTTCCTCGGCAAGCCCTTCATCCAGCCGGCCGCACCGCACCTGCCCTCCATCCCCTTCGGCGTCTGGTCCACATCAGCGCCGGTGCGCGCGGCGCTCGATATCAACTCGCTCTTCCTGATCGGTATTGCGCTTGCGATCCTACTCTGGTGGGCGTTGCGCAATACCAGGATCGGCCTCATCCTGCGCGTCATCGGCGACAGCACCGATGCGGCGCGTGCCATGGGCATTCATCCCGATCGCATACGCCTGATCGCCACGATTGTCGGTGGATCACTGGCAGCCGTCGGCGGCGCCTACCTGTCACTCTATTATCCCGGCTCGTGGAACGAACGCATCTCGTCCGGCCAGGGCCTCATGGCGGTTGCCCTCGTCATCTTCGCGCGCTGGAACCCGATCGGCTGCTTCCTCGCTGCCCTGCTCTTCGGCGGCGCGGGCGCGCTTGGTCCCGCCCTGCAATCGGTCGGCGTGAGCGAAGGTTATTATCTCTTCTACGCCGCACCCTACGTGCTGACGCTCGTCATCCTGATTGCCACATCCTCACCAACTCGCTCGCTCGCGGGTGCTCCCGGGGCATTGTCTTTGACCAAATAGGAGATCTGCCATGAACAGCCTTCCGAAAGCGGAACTGGCCGGCCAGACGCTGAGCCACATCGATGCCGATCCCTATCCCTGGCCCTATAACGGCGATCTGCGGCCAGACAATACGGCGCTCATCATCATCGACATGCAGACGGATTTCTGCGGCAAAGGCGGCTATGTCGATCACATGGGCTACGACCTGTCGCTGGTCCAGGCGCCGATCGAGCCGATCAAGGCCGTCCTGTCTGCCATGCGAGCCAAGGGCTATCACATCATTCACACGCGGGAGGGCCATCGGCCTGACCTCGCCGACCTGCCGGCCAACAAGCGCTGGCGCTCGCAGCGCATCGGCGCCGGCATTGGCGACAGCGGACCATGCGGCCGTATCCTCGTGCGTGGAGAGCCCGGCTGGGATATCATTCCCGAACTCTATCCGATCGAAGGCGAGGCAATCATCGACAAACCGGGCAAGGGCTCCTTCTGCGCGACCGATCTCGAACTGATCCTCAACCAAAAGCGCATCGAAAACATTATCCTGACCGGGATCACGACCGACGTCTGCGTCTCGAGCACCATGCGTGAGGCGAACGACCGCGGCTTCGAATGTCTGCTGCTTGAGGATTGCTGCGGCGCGACCGATTACGGCAATCATCTCGCCGCCATCAAGATGGTGAAAATGCAGGGCGGCGTCTTCGGCTCAGTCTCCAATTCCAAGGCGCTGATCGAGGCGCTGCCATGAATACCATCCGTGACACCCCCCTTCCGCAAACGGGCAGGGCCGTCGGCATCGACACGCTCGCCATGACGATGCGCTTCGGCAGCTTTACCGCCCTCGACAATGTTTCCGTTAGCATTCCGGCGGGCAGCTTCCATGCGCTGCTCGGCGAGAACGGCGCCGGCAAATCGACTCTCGTCAAATGCATCATGGGCTTCTACCACGCGACCTCCGGTTCGCTTTCCGTCGATGGCCGGGAAGTGGCGATCGCCTCGCCGAAAGACGCCGCGACCTATGGTCTTGGCATGGTCTACCAGCATTTCACGCTGGTGCCGTCACTGACGGGCGCCGAAAACCTCGTCATCAGCCGGGCTGAAGTGCCCGCTGTCATCAACTGGGCTAGGGAGCACCGAGATCTCACCGCCTTCATGGAGCGCATGCCCTTCAAGATCCCGCTCGACCGTCCGGTCAGCGAGCTTGCCGCCGGCGAAAAGCAGAAGCTGGAAATCGTCAAGCAGCTCTATCTCGGCCGCTCCTTTCTCGTACTCGACGAGCCGACATCGGTGCTGACGCCGGCCGAGGCCGATGAGATGCTCGGCCTCGTGCGCGAAATGACTAAGCGCGGCGAACTCACCGTGCTGATGATCAGCCACAAGTTCCATGAGGTGACGAAATTCGCCGACGCGGTCTCGATCCTGCGACGTGGCAAGCTGGTGGGCAGCGGCAAGGTCGGCGAGCTATCGACCTCGGATATGGCGGCGATGATGATCGGCGACGTCAAGCTCGCTGAGCTCGACACGCGCGTCCCCGTCGCGGATACGACAAAAGCGGTCCTTCATGTCGAGCAGGTAAAGGCGCCGGATCGTTCCGGGCTAAAGACCATCGAGATCGAAAGGCTGACCGTGCGCTCCGGCGAGATTGTGGGCATCGCCGGCATTTCCGGCAATGGCCAGAAGGAACTGACGGAAATCCTTGCCGGCCAGCGCCCGGCGGATACCGGGAGGGTCATGGTCAATGGCGAGGTCTACGGCGCGACCAGGCCGCAGACACGCCGGAACAATGTCCGCTTCATTCCCGAGGAGCCTTTGCAGAATGCTTGCGCGCCGAACATGACGGTCAGCGAAAACCTCGCCTTCCGCACCTTCGATGTCAAATCGGACGGCAAGGATGCGATCTGGCTGAACTCGACGAAGATGAAGAGGCGCGCCGCCGAATTGATCGCCGATTTCAAGGTGAAGACCGTCTCCTCTTCGTCACCGATCGCGGCGCTTTCAGGCGGAAACGTCCAGCGCGCCGTGCTCGCACGCGAGCTGACAGGCAAAGTCGATCTTCTGATCGTCTCAAACCCCTGCTTCGGCCTCGACTTCTCCGCCGTCGCCGAGATCCGCGCCCGTATCATGCGCGCCCGCAATGCCGGCGCCGCCGTGCTGCTGCTCTCGGAGGATCTCGACGAACTGCTCGAGATGTCCGACCGTATCATCGTGATTTCGCAAGGCAAGCTCGTCTACGAAACACCGGCACTTTCCGCCGATATCGGCGTGATTGGCGCTCACATGGCGGGGCATCATTGATGATCGATATCAACGCAGAACCCTTCGCCTTTACCGCGAAGATCGATCACATCGCCTTGATCGTGATCGACATGCAGCGTGACTTCGCCGAGCCTGGCGGCTTCGGCGAAAGCCTCGGCAACGATGTCAGCCGCATCACGAAAATCGTGCCCGACGTGAAGCGGCTGATCGAAGGCTTCCGCAAGGCCGGCCTGCCGGTCATCCACACGATGGAATGCCATCGGCCCGATCTTTCCGACCTGCCACCCGCCAAGCGGGACCGCGGCAATCCTTCGCTGCGCATCGGCGACGAAGGCCCGATGGGCCGCATCTTGATAGCCGGCGAATCTGGAACGGCGATCCTGCCGGAGCTTGCGCCCATTAACGACGAGGTGGTGATCGAGAAGCCTGGCAAGGGAGCGTTCTATGCCACCGATCTTGGCGAGATACTGCAAAAGCGCGGTATAACTCAACTCGTCTTCGCGGGCGTCACGACGGAAGTCTGCGTCCAGACGACCATGCGCGAGGCCAATGATCGCGGCTACGAATGCCTGCTGGCCGAGGAGGCGACCGAGAGCTACTTCCCCGAATTCAAGACAGCCGCCATCGCCATGATCCGCGCCCAGGGCGCGATCGTCGGCTGGACGGCGCATGTGGACGACATATTGGAGGCGATAAATGCCTGAAACGACCCGCGAACTCTTGACGTCAGGCGGCTGGAAGGACCTTGAATTCGGCCCCTTTCGAACGGACGTGACGATCCACTGGGTACGCCCCTTCGAAGGCGACCAGCCGGGCGTGGCGCTGCTGAAATACGAGGCCGGAGCCTCGGTGCCGCGCCATCGCCACGAGGGGCTCGAAACCATCCTGGTGCTCGAAGGCACCCAATCCGACGAGGCTGGCGATTACGGCAGGGGCAGCTATGTGGTGAATGCTGCCGGCACAGAACATTCGGTGTGGAGCGACACCGGCTGCGTCGTGCTCATCCAGTGGGACCGGCCCGTCAAAATACTTGAAGGGGAAACAGCATGAAAGCGGAACCAGCTTTCGATATCGCCTCCCTGCACGCAGCCTACCGCAACGGTCTGACGGCCGCCGATATGATCGACACGGTGTTTGCGCGCATTGCCGAGGTGAACGATCCCGGCATCTTCATCCATCTTGCCGGCATCAGCGATCTGCGGGTTGAGGCTGAAGCACTGGGCGTCTTCGACCCCGCGGCCAAACCGCTTTGGGGCATTCCCTTTGCAGTCAAGGACAATATCGACGTCGCTGGCATGCCGACCACAGCCGCCTGCCCCGACTACAGCTACGTGCCAAAAGTCGACGCGACCGTTGTCCGGTTGTTGAAGGCGGCCGGTGCGCTCGTCATCGGCAAGACCAATCTCGACCAGTTCGCGACCGGCCTTGTCGGCGTGCGCTCGCCCTACCCGATCCCGCGCAATGCGATCGATCCGGATCTGGTGCCTGGCGGCTCCTCCTCCGGCTCGGCGGTTGCGACCGCGCAGGGCATCGTCAGCTTCGCGCTTGGCACGGATACGGCTGGATCCGGGCGCATCCCGGCCGGGCTCAACAATATCGTTGGGCTGAAGCCGTCATTAGGTGCAATTTCGACCACGGGTGTCATACCTGCTTGCCGTACGCTCGATTGCGTCTCGATCTTCGCGCTCACGGTTGATGATGCCTGGAAAGTCTTTTCCATCGCCTCCCAGCCGGACCCAAGCGACGACTATTCGCGAACGATCCCAGCTATTGGCTTCGGCGCGACCACACCGATCTTGACGATCGGCGTACCCGCCAAGGGCGATCTCCGCTTCTTCGGCGACGACGCGATGCGGGCGTCTTACGAGGCCGCACTTGCCATTCTTTTAGACCTTGGCCACCGCCTGGTGGAAATACCCTTCGGCGATTTCTACAAGACGGCGGATCTGCTCTATGAAGGCGCATGGGTCGCGGAGCGCTACGCGGCCGTGAAAGAGTTTTTCGACAACAGGGAGGCCAGCTTTTATCCCGTCACACGCAAGATCTATGGCGCTGCGAAGACGCTTTCGGCGGCCGATGCCTTCAACGGCTTCTATGCCCTGCAGGCGCTGAAGCGGAAGCTTGCGCCTGTCATCGCCTCCGTCGATCTCTTCTGCGTGCCCACCGCGCCGCGCCATTATACCCGCGTGGAGCTGGAAGCCGAACCGATCCGCGAGAATTCGCGGCTTGGCACCTACACGAATTTCGTCAACTTGCTCGACATGTGCGGCATTGCCGTGCCGACGGGAGCCCGCAGCGACGGATTGCCAGCCAGCGTCACCTTGCTCGCGGCGGCCGCGCGCGACGGACTGACCGCATCGCTTGCCCGCGACATCCACCGCGCAAGCGGCCTGACGCTCGGCGCCACAGGCCACGCTCTGCCAGCCTCGACCGCACCCGCCACGGTGGAGGTCAGCGGCATGATCAATATCGTCGTCGTCGGCGCGCATCTGTCGGGCATGCCATTGAACGGCCAATTGCTCGACCTTAACGGCCGGCTGCTGCGCGAAACGCAAACATCTGATTGCTATCGGCTCTATGCGCTAAAGGATCAGATCCCGCCAAAGCCTGGCCTCATTCGCGTTGCGGCTCGTTCCGGCAGCTCGATCGATGTCGAAGTCTGGCAACTAACTCCGTCCGCCTTCGGTCAATTCGTCGCGGCCATACCAGCGCCGCTTGGTATCGGCACCGTCGTGCTGGCGGACGGCACCTCGGCCAAGGGATTTCTCGTCGAACCGGCAGCACTCTTTGAAGCGCTGGAGATCACGCATTATGGTGGATGGCGCAACTACATTGCCATGACGACAAAACGGCAGCCGGAATGATGGAGCGAGGTCATCTCGCCAGGCCATCGACAGATCGTCAAGGGTTGGATCGCCAACTGAGTAATTCAGGTCACAGCTGCATGGGCAGATGTGACGGGGAGATCTGCCGAGCGCTGCGGCCTGAGCGCGCCGCCAATCTAACGTTCGGTGACTAAGGTCGTGATATTCTTATGATGAGCGCGGCGACGTCAATCTATAGGTGCACGGCGAACGCAATGGGAGCTTCACGATGAACCACGAAAATCAAGGAACTCGTAACATTTGCGCTCGCAGTGAAGACGCTGCATGGATCACCTCAAGGCCGCTCGACATCCAAGCATGTGCGCGCCCGGGTCAACAGCATCGCCCACCATCGAAGTGACATCGCGAGCTATCGATCTCTCCCGTTTTTTCGTTCAGATGCCCAAGTCTGTCAACCAGCTGCAGGCAAGCGAATTGTCACCTCTAGGCCACCATGTTGGGATCGTTCAAAAGCAATCGTTCCGTTGTTCAGCGAGACAATCTCCAAGGCGATCGCTAGGCCGAGGCCGGTTCCTGGGCTCGTCTCGTCGAGGCGTCCACCACGTCGTCCGATCGAACGAAGATCAGTCGATGGAATGCCCGGTCCGTCGTCGCATATTCGCAGTTCGACGACTGTCGCGTCCTTCTTGGCCTGGACGTTAATCATTGAGTCTGCCCATTGCGCCGCGTTCTCCAATATCACGCCGACAAGCTCGACTAGATCATTTGCGTCGATATCGACGTTTAGACCGTTGGCAACGTCGACCACCCAGTCTAGGTGCTCACTCGTACGCGTTTTCTTCAATACTGTGATGGCGCGTGGGACGATATTGCTCAAGGACGCGCTGAGAGAGTGCATCCGAATGCGCTGACGTAGGCGTACCAGTCGCAACTGATAATCTATGCGCCCACGCATCTCGTTCGCCAGCTCAATAATCGTGGCTGCGCTGCGCGTGTCACCTGCGTCCTCGAGTTCGTAAGCAATCGTTCCAAGCACCGCAAGCGGCGTTTTCAACCCGTGCGCAAGATCTGATGCACGCGATCGTGCAAAGTCCATTGATTTCTGCTGCAGAGCCAGCAGCGCGTTTACCTCGCTGACAACCGGAACCACTTCCAGAGGATAGCTGGAATCGATCGAAGAAGCGGCGCCCTTGCGGATCCCCTCAATATCCTGACGCAGGGTCCTGAATGGCGACAGGCCGAACTGTACCTGCAGAATGGCAGCAAGAACCAGGATGATACCAAGGATCAATAGGGCCATGGCCAATTCCCGCCCAAAGCGGGTGATCGCCTCATCAAGGATTGATCGATCCTGGGCTACGATGACCTGGAAGCGGCGCTCGCTTTTGCCTTTCGCAAAGCGAGCCGTCAAGGAAAGAGCAAGCAATGATTGACCCACAGGTCCTTGAACGGTGGAAAGCTGCCCGTCGTCATTTGGCGTCGCGAGCTTGAGGACATGGTCCCAAAGCGAGCGGGAGCGGATCATCTGCTGCGACCCCAGATCCGTGATCTGCCAATAGAGACCGCTTATCGGCGTATCATAGCGCGGATCAGGCAACGAACCCGTCAGCACTGGCGTCCCATCGCGTGCGTCTGCATTGATCAAAGCGACGAGACGCGACATCGCTGCTGACAGATCAGCGGACGCGCCGCGTTCGACGTTCTCCGTGAACAAGTAGCCAATAGCGACGCCAGCCAACACGAGGGCTACGGCAATCCAGATGCCGGCTCCCAATATCAGCCGAATCCGTAGGGACCGAATTCTCAACGATCATTCCCACCGAGAATGTACCCAAAACCACGGCGTGTCTCGATGATCTCGGCGCCCAGTCGTTTCCGAAGACGGCCGATGAGCACCTCGACGGCGTTCGAACCGCCTTCGAAGTCCTGAGTGTAAAGATGCTCGGCTATCTCAAGTTGAGAAACGACTCGGCCGCCCTGATGTGCCATGAAGGCGAGAAGCCGATATTCCTGTGGCGTAAGTACGATCGGAACGCCCGCGCGCGATAGCTGTCTCAACCGCGTGTCGAGGACAAGCTCGCCGATTTCGATCTGTGACGACGCAAAACCACCTGCTCTACGCACAATCGCCCGGATACGCGCCACGACTTCTTCCATGCGGAAAGGCTTTACTACGTAGTCGTCGGCTCCAGACTCAATTCCCTCGACCCGCTCGTCCCATTGCCCGCGCGCGGTGAGAATCAGCACGGGAACCGTGCGTCCGGCGCGGCGCCATCGCTTGAGGATCGTCAAACCGTCAAGCATCGGAAGGCCGAGATCAAGGATCACGGCGTCGAATGTTTCGGTGTCTCCTCGAAACCAGGCATCTTCTCCGTCTCTGGCATATTCCGTGATGAAGCCGGCGCTCGATAGCGCCGCCCCAAGCGAATCGGCGATGCGGCGATCATCTTCAGCAACGAGTATCCGCATGTTTACCTTACCCTTATGAATTTGCCTGTGCGGGCATTAAAAGAATAGCGCCGAACTTCATTATTGCTCTCAAGCACCTTCAACTCATACTGGAGAACACCCTTCACAGGGCGCAGCCGCGCGTCAATGATCTGTCCGTTGGTCAGATGCCGGGCGATTGCAACGATACCGTCCAGCGGAAGGGCCTGATCGCCTTGGACGGCTTTCAAAGCGCCGTTCGGTCCGCCGAGCTCCACGTCGGCATCGTTTCGCCCGGAGCCCTCCGGAGCAGAGGGCTGATCGTCTGCAGAATCATCTGAACCCGCATCTCCATCATTCGCATCCGCGTTTGATGCGGTTGAACCGGTCCCTTGATCCGAAGAGTTGTCGGATTCACCAGCATCGGCGATTTCGATGTAGCCGGCATCTGGCGAGCCATTGATGGCTTCCTGGGCGCGCGCCAGCGCCGGCAGTTGCAATGCCAAAGCAACTGTCGCAAACCAAGCGAGGGCTCTTGCGGACCGAAAAAGCACACCTTTTCTCCCCAAGTCGTCAAAGCCGCTCCTGCAAATAGCTTAGATGAGCGAAGCTGACAATTCGCTGACAACGCCCTCACGGCTTTTTCAGGCGTCATGGAATATACCAATCCCCAATCGAGACAGTGCAAGACGAATGGGAGCAGAAACCTAATGCCTGCAACGGCTTCTGCCCTGCGGTGACCGCGCGCGAAGATACGTCCTTTTGACATTCGATCGCAACGGAAGGAATGTGCCATGCAAGTCGTGTTTCGCTTTATGCCATTTATCATCTATCTAGGTGCGCTATTTGCTATCATCTTCTTGATGCTGATCATTCGATCCACGCATACATGTGGACCCTTGGGGATGTTCAGACACCCTCGAACCTGCCATACGTCGCCATGCGAGAACAAAGAGGTGGGCAATGAACCACCAATCCGCATCTGCTCGATGAATTCCTGACAGCCTGACCGATGGGCTGCAGTCCTCGACTGGGCTCATCCCAGTTCCAGACCGGTGTTTCTTCGACATTCGATTGATCTTGAGAAAGCAAAATGCAAATCCTATTCCGCCTCGCGCCTGCCCTCATATATGTAGCTGCGCTACTTGCGATTATCTTGTCGATATCGACCGTTCGGCGGACCTATGCAAACGGTCCTTTTGAGGTGCATTGCCAATATGCGAAATACTCAGATTGCAGGCTCGCAAGGCGAGATTGAAACATGGAGCATGGAGAAACCAGCTTAAATAGATGGTTCACCCGTATGTGTTCGTTAGCATCCACATCCGCGCGCTTTGAGAAGGCAAAACATGCATGCCTTGATAGGTTCATAAACGCTATGTTGAAAAAAATGATGTCAGGCAGTTTGACGCTTGTGGTTCTTGGGTATGCAGCAAGTTCAGTTCTAATGGTCGCGACGGTTTGTGCTGCTGAGGTGGCCTTCGCATCTCCCACAGCCGCCGCTTTGCAGACCAAACGAAATGCCCAGGGGCTGCTATATGACATGCGCGTCTCGCTTGACATGATCGCGAGGAGTTATAAGGACGCCTCGGGCGCGCGGCATCGAAGCACTGCCAGTGTTCTTGAAGCCGTTAGCCTCGTTGCACGGGCAGCAGAGCAACTGGAGGGCGCACTTGTGACCCCCAATAGCAAAGCGATCGCCGACGCTACCGGCAGCCTGTCGAAGGCGATGGGTGAATTGCAAACACGATATGCTCTGACAGCTTCGCAAAATAAGCAGTCAGCACAAGGCATGCGCTATCTGAATGCGGCATGGAAGAGCTACGCCGCCCGATATATTCTTTCAAAGCCGGCAAATGAAACCAGAACCGTGAGCAAGGGTGAATTTCAAGCTTTGCGTGAAAGGGTGAGGCTTCTCGAAAGACGCGTAGCGTCACTGGAGGACCAGATTGCCAGCAATGCGAGCCTTCAACGAGAGGTCGCGCGGCTTAGGCAACACCTTGCCTACTATGATGACCGTCCCAACGATTATCAGACGCATCAGAGCATATTGCTGACGCTTGCAATAGTGTCCGGATCGTTCGATGCGTTCAGCGACACGACCAGAGCTTATTATCCGAATTATCATGTTCATTTCCAGTCAATCAATATGGAATTTGAAACCTGGCAGTCCTATTGGGATGGATATTATGATGGTTATTATGGAGATCGCAACGCTATATGGTACGCTGAACCAGCCATTGTGGATGGTCCATTGATTGAAATAGATAAGCTCGAAATTAGACAGGATATTAGCTACCAGACGATTTATAACATAACAAGCGAGACGCGCATCGAATATGAGGCTTTACCGCTGGAGGTTTTGGCCGATCGTCAAATTCCCGCCCCGGCCGATGATACTGTCCTAACTATCCATGATTTGGCGGGACTAGAAAATGACGCTGCCATAGAAAAATTTGATGAAACTACATCTATGGACGTTGAACTGAATGACAATTCAACAAAACAAAATGAAGAAATTGATCCGCGGCATGATCAGACATCGGATAGTCACATGCTGCAGAGTAGCGAGAAGCTTCCGGATAGTGCCGAACCGCAACAGCATAGGCAAAACGCTGAGGACGTCATTCCCGGCAATGATCAAGATGACGCGGCAGACCAATCGGGAGATGAGCTTCAGAAAAGGGATGTCTCATCCAAGGAAAATGACAGCGACACAGATCGGCTCCAAAATACCGGCCAAGGCTCTCCGCAGCAGATAGAGACGCCAGTCGACACCAAGAGCTCCGCGACATGCTCGGTCAGCTCTGACAACTGCTGATGTCGATGAATTTTGGAGGTCGAGAACGAGCGGGATGTGACAGCAGTCTCATGGAGGTGACGGTGGCGGCGCCGCCCCTAGCGTTCTGGCAAATCGCGCCATAGTACTCCCGATCGAAGCAGGCAGAATATACCGTTTAGCGCGTGCCGATCATCCACAGGGGCACGTCTATTGGCTCGTTGGGCAGCGGCGGCTCGATCACCCGCCATTCGAAAACGCCCCCTTTTCGCCGTTCATCCCAAAATCGGAAGTGCACGCAAATAGTTTCTGGCGATATTCTGCGACCCGTGACAAAACCGCAAGATCGGTCGAGCGTGTCATGTCTGTAGGCGCCTAACTGGTGTGGCCACGGAGGGCGACGATGAAGGCGGCACTTCAAAACTATCAGGCCCGGATGCGGCGGGTGCTGGACTATATCGACCGGCATCTTGACAGCGATCTGGACCTGGAAACGGTAAGCGGTGTTGCGGCCTTCTCGAAATTTCATTTCCACCGGCAGTTTACGGCGGTCTTCGGGTTGTCCGTGCATCGTTATGTCCAGCTTGCCCGTATGAAGCACGCTTCGTACCGGCTGGCCTACACCGACGCCCAAAGCGTCACAGACATAGCGATGGATGCCGGTTACGATGCACCGGATGCCTTTGCCCGCGCTTTTCGGCAACGGTTCGGGCAATCGCCTTCGTCGTTCCGGAAGTCTCCCGACTGGGAGCCGTGGCTTGCGGCCTTCGGGCCTCTCGACAACGCGAGGAACAAGCTCATGCAGAAGACTTTTACCCCTGACGACGTGACGATCCGCGATGTGCCTCCCACGCCGGTGGCGATCATGGAGCATCGGGGCGATCCAGCGACGCTCGGCGCCACCATCCAACGCTTCATCGCGTGGCGCAAGGCCGCTGGCCTGCACCCCAAGACCAGTCCAACCTTTAATGTCTGGCGTTCCGAGCGGCATCCTGCGTCGCTTGCCGATTATAGCATCGATCTCTGTGTCGGTACTGAGCAACCGATCGAGCCGAACGGCGAACCGGTCAAAGCCGGCAAGATCCCTGGCGGACGCTGCGCGGTGCTGCGTTTCGTTGGCAACACCGACCATCTGGAGCCCGCCGCGCTCTACCTTTATCGCGACTGGCTTCCGGCCAGCGGCGAGGAAGCACGCGATTTCCCGATCTATTGCCAGCGGCTTTCATTCTTTCCGGAGGTGCCTGAACATGAAGCGGTCGCGGAGCTGTTTTTGCCGCTGAAGTAGCGCCCTCTGACGGCGGCCTGTCCCTACTGATCGTAAGGAGGGGACAGGCTGCTATCCACCTGTCAAGTCTTTCTGGTTCGCGGTGTCGGGATAGTCGGCATGTCGTGCACATGTCCCAGACCCAAGATGTGGTTCTAATCATCCTCAAGCAAAGCCCCATATTCAGGCTAACCGACGCATGCGCCGACGCGTGAAGGTAGTCCAAAGCCAGTTTTGCTGAGCCGGCAGCACGGTCAATATTTGCACCAACTCTCCACCGACTCTCCGCACAATCTGGACATTACGGTGCTCTACCTTTCTCCACAGGTCACCATCGAATGAGGAAGGAAAGATCGTGAAGCACGGCAACGCCTGCCCTGCCAGCAAGCAACCCGCCGCTGTAGGGCTAGTTCCCCATACCGATCGGGAAAATTCTCAACTTAGCTTCTCCTCTCCATTTAGGTGCCTTGGAGGTTGATATGTTGTGGTTACCGCGGCAAACGATCCGTCGAGTCGACACACGGTTGAACATATTGTGCAAATGTGCGGTCGGTTAGACCCTCATGCAGTTGTCTCCAGTTTTTTCAGCAGATGATTACGAGAGAACCATCTGCATAGGGACCGTCACGCGCGGACGACCGCAAATGCTTTCGAATCTTCTGAAGTCCTATAGCAGGCTAAACGTGCCTGATAGAGTTCGTCTTCATTTCATCATCATTGAGAATAATGAAACGGCCTCGTTAGGCCAAGCTATCGAAGATTTCCGCGAGCAAGTACCAAGGTCGAGCGTTCAATACGAGCTCGAGACGCAGCTCGGTATCGCCTTTGCTCGCAATCGTGCTCTTGAGGCCGCTCTTGCGTCGGATGGAGACTTGCTGACCTTTGCTGACGACGACGAAATCGTCGCAGAAGATTGGCTTGAGCGGCTGCTCGCCGCGCGAGAGGCTCAGGACTTCGATATTGTCGCTTCGCCGGTCAGATTCGCACCGCCACCGGCCGCCGCATCCCGGTGGAACAGGATGGTTTGGTCAGGGATGGACAGAATGAACCGCAATAGTGAAGCGAAGTCTGTTCGTCTCCTTAAGAGGGGCGACGCTAGGCGCATTAAACTGGCCACCGGCAGCTGGATGGGAAAGCTTGAGTTCTTTCGTCGCACTGGTCTTCGTTTCGACAATTCGCTCGGCTTGGCAGGCGGCGAGGATTGGCAATTGTGGAGCGATGCTTTGAAACTCGGCGCCCGCACGACTTGGACTCCGTATGCAATCGCCAGCGAGACGGTTCCTGTCGAGCGCTTGACACTCCGCTACCAATACAAGCGTTCAAGGGATCACAGCAGCGTTCTGATCGAGAGACGAAAATGCAAGGGCTCGAAGACTATCTCGCTGCAAATATTGGTTTCGATTTTGGGTCGAGTGTGGACGCTATTTTATTGTATTCTCGCGGCTCCCTTGACGAGGGGCTCGACATTGGTGCGCGCAGCGTCGTGCTTGGGCAGCATAGTTGGATTGTTGCGGGGGCGTCTCGGGTTTGTATCGCCCCATTATCGAACGACCAGCGGTTCTTAGCCATCACAGGCTCTGCAAAATTGGCGTCCGAGCCGCGCGCAGGCAGGTCCCAGCCTCTGATCCTTGGATGCGACTGTGCTTACGCGACGGCGGCAAGAAGGGCTATGGGCGAGCCGATCGGTGCCCCAATATCATGCCGACGAGATGAAAATTGCGGGGTGAGGAACCCTTGGGGAGCCGCGCTGCTTCGACTACGCCCTGTTGCAGATGCCCCTGCATGCGGTAGCCGCGCATTGTCGGCAAAGACCCGTCGGCTGCCTTGACCGTCGGCAATGACGGCTAGGAAGAGTCTTAACCGGCATTAGGCGCTTCATGCAGCGTTGAAGGCGGTTGGCCTTAAAATCGAGCATGATCGCGGTCCCCCCATAATAGCTGGCGACATAAGGAATTTGCGCCGCGTGGCGCGGCAAACGGAGATAGGGCGAAGACGCTCTGTACTCGGCTGTTCGACTGCTGCAATCCCGATGATCATCCACGCAGGCTTTGATCCAATCGCGCCATATGGCGGGAGTGAACATTTCGGACCGCGGCAGCCAATCTCCGTCAACTCAGGAGGATCGCGTCAACGATGCCGACCCTGCGTAGTGATCATGGCCTTTCAGAAGTCCCCCTATTGATCGATTTACGGAAGACCAGGGGCGTGTCGCCTGTTCGCTGCTTGAACAGCTCGTAAAATCGACTGCTGGAGCCGAAACCGCAATCAAAAGCGATCTTCAATACCGGATCGTCAGTGTCAGCAAGCAACTTCATCGCTCGAGCTATCCGATATCGAATTAAATATTCGTTCGGAGACATACCAAGGACTTTCTGAAAAGCCTTGTTGGCAGTGGTTGGGTGCACCCCTGCGAGCTTGGCCAATTGTGGAACTGTGAGCGGCTCGTCGAAATGTCTGTTGATGAGATCAGTAAGAGCCTCGGTGTGACGAACGGCGGTCGCGGAATTCGTCCTATTAGAATGACGTAAAGCACCTTCTTTTTCGCCGCCATTGTCAATGAAAAGGCGGCGTACCCTTAACTTGACCTCTTCGAAGACCAGTTCGCGGCGTGTGGCATCACCAACGGTCCATTCCTTGAGCCAGCGCTGGGAAACAGCACCATCGATGAGGTTTTGGCAAGCCTCAGATAAGATCTGACCTTGCATGATACGACCGCGCGCAACTCGGTCGATCGGCAAACCCAGGAAATCGACGAGCGGAAGATAGATACAGACAAGCGGCGCATTGGGCGTCACCGCGATCGTTCTATGGGGAATGGCTGCCCAAAATAGCACCAGCCGCCCCGCTTCGACCTTTTCCTGCCTCCCGTTGAAAATGTAGGTCATTTGACCGTCAAGCAGATAGTTCAGCTCGACATGATCGTGCCAATGCGCCGCATTCATGGCGTTGGCAATGTGACACTCGATCATGAAGTCGCCCCGGGATGCGAAAAGAGCGTCCTGCACGGCAGATATGGGAAATTTTGACACTGCAATGCGCTCCAGGGCGTGAATCCGGGAATAATCTCGTTATTATGGAGAGGAAATTCTGATTTGAAAGATGCAATTGGCTTCGCAGACATCTCTTGCGGAGACTTTTCCATGCCAAAGATCTGCCTGATCGGTGCCGGCAGCACCGTCTTTGCCCAGAACATCCTGGGCGACGTCCTTTCCAGCCAAAGCGGTGGCGACTATGTCATCAGTCTTTTCGACATCGATCCGGAGCGTCTGAGGACCTCCGAAATCGTTGCACGGCGCATCTGCGAGGCGCTTCATCTCGATAAGGTGCGCATAGAGGCGACGCTTGATCGCCGGCAAGCGCTGCAAGGCTCGGACTTCGTCATCCTGATGATGCAGGTTGGCGGCTACAAGCCGGCCACCGTGACGGATTTCGATGTCCCGAAGAAGCATGGACTGAGGCAGACCATCGCCGATACGCTCGGGATCGGCGGCATCTTCCGTGGGCTTCGCACCATTCCCGTTCTTGAAGAAATCTGCCGCGACATGGAAGAGGTGTGCCCCGACGCGCTCTTGATGCAATATGTCAATCCGATGGCGATCAATTGCTGGGCGATCAAGGAGATTGCGCCTCACATCCGCACCGTCGGACTATGTCACAGCGTACAGCATACCGCCGCCCATCTTGCCGATTGCCTCGGTGAGGATATCACCGATATCAACTATCTTTCGGCCGGCATCAACCATGTCGCCTTCTTTCTCAAATACGAAAAGCTGCGAGCTGATGGCAGCCGCGAGGATCTCTATCCGCGCCTGCACGCCCTCGCCGAGAAAGGACGTATCCCTTCGGGCGATCGAGTTCGTTTCGATGTCCTCAAGCGGCTCGGCCATTTTGTGACGGAATCGAGTGAGCATTTTTCGGAGTATACATCCTGGTACATCAAGGATGGCCGTAGCGATCTGATCGAGCGGCTCAACATTCCCCTGGATGAATATATTCGCCGCTGTGAGGTCCAGATTGCCGAATGGCATGAGTTGCGCCGCGACCTTGAAGGCGGCAAGCCGATCGATGTTTGCCGCAGCAACGAATACGCGGCCGGTATCATTCATGCTGCGGTCACCGGCCAGCCGGCGCTGATCTATGGAAATGTCCCGAACGACGGCTTGATCCAGAATCTGCCGCACGAGTGCATCGTGGAAGTGCCATGCCATGTCGACTACAACGGCATTCAGCCGATCCGCATCGGACGCATACCCTCGCAGCTTGCGGCCGTCATGCGCTTGAGCGCTTCCGTGCAGGAACTGACGGTCGAGGCGGCACTGACGAAGAAACGGGATCGTATCTATCAGGCCGCCCTGCTCGATCCTCATACATCGGCGGAGCTGTCACCCGATCAAATATGGGCGCTTGTTGACGATATGATCGAGCGGCACGGCGATCTTTTGCCCGCTTATCACTAGGCGATTTAGACACCTAGCTATCATCTGAGCGCCCGGTGTCCTCGCAAGAGGATGCTGCGCACTCACATTTTATGGTTTGCAGCGATCATAAATTAGATCACAAACAATCAGAATTATGATTGACATTGATCTTCTTGAATGGAAATCTGAGCGAAATAGAAGTAATCGCGGAAGAGGAACCTTCGTTGAGCCAAGCTGGGGGAGTGAAAGTTGATCGTCTCGACGCCATTCGTAGCCATTTGTATGCGAATGGATTTTCGACGATCCAGGCACTTGCAGACGCCATCGGCGCTTCCTTGGCAACGGTACGCAGGGACTTGCAGGTCCTCGAGCGCGACGGCGCGATTGACCGTGTGCATGGCGGCGCCCGGATCGCTGAGGGATCGTCGGTGGAGCTTGCCTTTCAGGAACGGGCCAAGCGGCATCTGTCGGCCAAGCGCGCGATCGCAACGGCAGCCTATGATGTGCTGACGCCGCGCACCGCCATCTTCCTCGATGCCGGCACTACGGTGTTACAGCTTGCACGCCTCATCCGCCTAAACCCGATACCGCTTCGGATCTTCACCAATGGTTTGACGGTGGCGCAGGAGTTTCTCAATATCCCGAATCTGGAGGTGGTCCTGCTCGGCGGACAGCTTCGCAGCGAGAACGCTTCGCTCGTCGGGCCACAGGCGGAAGCGATGCTCGAAAACATCTGGTTCGATCAGCTCTTTCTCGGCGCCAGTGCCATCAGCCCCGACGGCGCCATTTACAGCGTCGACAGCGCAGAAGCGAGCCTCAATAAATGCATGCTCAGCCGCTCGGCCCATCGTTTCGTGCTCGCCGATTCTTCGAAGTTCGGCACGATGGCGACCTATAAGGTCGCCCCCTTGAGTGCGGCGAAGGTGATTACCGATGCGGGTCTTTCCGCGCATTGGCGCAGCGAACTCGTCAATTTCGGCGTCGAGACGACGATCGCGGATCTTGGAGCGCCGGAATGAGCGACGACGTGATCCTCGGCATCGATGGCGGTGGCAGCAAGGTGTTGGTCGCGCTCGCCGACCGAGCCGGCTGCGTGCTGCTCATGTCGCGTGGCAGCGGCATCAATCCGATGGACAATCCAAACTGGCGACGCGAGCTGCATCTTGCGCTGCGTCCCTTCCTGGAGCGGGAGAAGCCGGCGGCCGTGGCGGCTGCGCTGCCCGCCTATGGCGAAGTAGCGCGCCTGTCGGAACAGCAGCGCGAGGCGATCGAGGTCAGCTTCCCGAAGGCGAAGCGGCATATTCTCAACGATGTCGATGCAGCGCATCTCGGCGCCTTTGCCGGAAAACCCGGCATTCTCATCCTATCAGGTACAGGTTCTATGGCATGGGCGCGCAATAGTGCCGGCGTATCGGCACGCGTCGGCGGCTGGGGCGATATCATCGGCGACGAAGGCAGCAGCTACTGGATCGGGCGGGCAGCGCTCAGCCTTGTCAGCCAGAGCCTCGACGGGCGGGCAGGCCCGACCGCGTTGGCGAAGGCCATGTTCGAATTCCTGAGCCTCGACAGCATCGACCCGGTCAACGCTCTCGCAGGATGGGTGAGCGAACTTAAAAACCCCCGTGCCGAGATCGCAGCCCTCTCGGTTCTCGTCGATCGTGTTGCTCGCGCCGGCGATGGCGTGGCGAGGAAGCTGATCGACCAGGCTGCATCCGAGCTCGCAAAGCACATGGAGGCCATAGCGCCGCATTGCGATCCGGGCGCTGATTGGACATATGCGGGTGGAACATTTGCAAGCCACGCGCTGCTTTCCGCTTTGGAGCGGCGCATCGGCCACGCAGCTGTGAGCCCGAAACTTCCTCCCATTGGTGGCGCTCTGTTGGCGGCCGCCAGTCTTCTCGATTGGCCGGTCGAAGACGGCTGGATCACGCAAATTGCCGCAACTGCAAAGACCGCAGCGGTGCATTCCAGTGAAGCAGACCTCAATAACAAGGAAAGAAGGGAACATGCGTAAATATGCTTTGCCATTCGTCGCTCTTGCGGCGCTCGTTGCCGCCGTTCCGGCCTTCGCTCAGGATGCGAAACCGCTTGCCGGACAATCAATCACGGTGCTGATGCCCTCGCCGCAGGCGCCGAACATTCCCGGCGACTTCGAAGCCGAGACCGGCATCCACGTCAACATGCAGACGCTATCCTGGGACGATATTCGCCCCAAGCTCGTCACCTCGCTGATCGCAGGCACAGCACCTGCCGATGTCACCGAGTTCGACTGGTCCTGGACCGGCCAATTCAGCGCCGCCGACTGGTATCTGCCGCTCAACGATGTGATGGATGCGGACACTGTCAAGGATATCGGCGTCTCCAAGATCTTCACGGTCAACGGCAGTCTCTTGGGCGTGCCCTATACCAACGACTTCCGCGTCATGCTGATCAACAAGAAACATTTTGCCGATGCGGGTATCACCAAGATGCCGAAGACGCTCGATGAATTGGTCGCTGCTGCCAAGCAGATCAAGGAAAAGAAGATTGCGGCCTATCCGATCGGCCTGCCGCTTTCTGCGACCGAGGGCGCATCGACCAGCTGGTATCTGCTGACGAAGGCCTTTGGCGGCGAGCTGTTCGACAAGGATTTCAAGCCGCTTTTCGTTTCGAAGGATTCGGCAGGCTACAAGGCGCTCGCCTTCGAATTGATGCTGCTGAAGGAAGGCCTGGTCGATCCTGCCTCCACCGGCCTCAAGGACAGCCAGATCAATGAGAGCATGTTCGCCCAAGGCGTGACCAGCATCATGATTTCCGGTGAACCGGGCAGAATCGGCCAGATGAACGATCCGAAGCAATCGAAGGTCGCCGGCCAGATCGAGGCGATCCTGGTGCCGACCGCAAGCGGTGAAACCCGCAGCTTCGGCCTGCCCGAAGCGCTCGCCATCCCGCGCGTCTCGCAGAACAGGCAAGCCGCCATCGCCTTCGTCAAATGGTTCACCAGCAAGGAGTTCCAGAAGAAGAACGCGGCCAATGGCGCATTGCCGACCCGCACCTCGGCGCTGTCCGAACTCAATTCGGCCGGCCAACTTTTGAGCGGTGACGCGCTTGTGGCACAATCGAAGACCGTCGAACCGCTGTTTCCGCAGGGCACACCCCCTTGGTACCCGGAATTCTCGAGCGCCGTGAATACCGCCATCAATAGTGCGGCGAAGAGCCAGATCACCGTCGATCAAGCCATGCAGAACATCGCCGAAGCGGCAAAGCAGGCATCAGCGCAATGACAATCGTAGTCTCTGCCGGTGGCAGGACAAAGCGTGGTGCCGGCGTCAAGACCGACACCATGCTGGGGATCCTGCTTGTTTCGCCGATCCTGATCACGATGGCAGCCCTCGTCTTCTACCCGATCGCAAGAACGGTCTGGGACAGCCTGCATAGGGTCAATCCGATGCAGGCGGGCACTCCCTTTATCGGGCTGGAAAACTACACCCGCATGCTTTCCGACGCGCCGCTTGGCACGACCTGGATCAATACGTTCATCTATGTCGTGCTCGCAGTTGCGGCCGAGACGGTGTTCGGCGTGCTTGCCGCCGCCCTCATCAATCAGGTCAAGATCGGCCGACAGTGGTTGCTTGCGGCTGTCGTCCTGCCCTGGGCGCTGCCCGGTGTCGTCAATGCGGTGATCTGGCTCTGGATCTATCAGCCCGGCGCCGGATTGTTGAACGGCATTCTGTCTTCGGTCGGTTTGCCTTTCGAAAACCATGTTTGGTTCAATGATCGGACCAGCGCGATCATCGCAGTCACCGTTGTTCATGTCTGGCGCATGATGCCGCTGACCGTCGTCATCGTGCTGGCCGCCATGCAGAGCATTCCCGCTCATCTTTATGAGGCCGCACGCATCGATGGTGCCACGCGCATGCAGATGTTTACCCTCGTTACGCTTCCGCTGGTGCGCAGCGCCATTGCCGTTGCCATGACCAACGCGACCGTCAACGCATTCAACCTCTTCGATGAGGCCTGGGTCTTGTCGGGCTCCAGCCTCGAGACGCGCCCGGTTCTCGTGCAGATCTATCTCGAGACCTTCCAGAATCTGCGCTTCTCCTACGGCATGGCCTTGTCTCTCGTGATCACACTTGTCTCGCTGCTCGTGTCGCTCGTCTATGTGCTGCGCGTCTATCGCAACACCAGGTTTGACTGATGAAACAAAGCCTTTCCTATCGTTTGCTGATCTGGACCGGTGTGGCGGCTCTCCTGATCTGGTCGCTCGGACCGATCTACTGGACGCTTGCAAGCTCCATCACCCCGACCGAGGATTTCTCGGCTAGACCAATCCACTTCTTCCCGCGGCATTTCACACTGGATCATTTTTCGCGTCTCTTCGGCATCGATATTGCCAGGATCGGCGGGGTGCAGGTCTGGTCGCAGTTCCGTGCCGCGCTGATCAACAGCATCGTGACGTCAGTAGCTGCAACGGTCCTTTGCGTGGCGATATCGGCACTCGGTGGCTATGCCTTCACGCGGATCCAGTTTCCTGGCCGTGGCTTTCTGTTTGCCGCCGTCGTCGCGACGCTCGCAATTCCCGGTTATGCTGTGCTCATTCCGCTTTATCGGATCATGATCAGCCTGCATCTGGTCGATACCTATGTCGGCGTGGCGCTGATCTATGTCTCTGCCTACCTGCCCCTGTCACTTTGGCTGTTGCGGAGCGTCTTCGAGGCATTGCCAATCGCGCTTGAGGAGGCGGCGCAGCTCGATGGCGCCGGCCGACTCTACATTTTCTTCAACATCGTCCTGCCGCTCGCCGGTCCCGGTCTGACGGCAGCGGCAATCCTGAGCTTTCTTGGCGCTTGGGGCCAATATCTCGTCCCGCTCATCTTCTCGCCGCAGGCGACGAAGCCGTTGACAGTGCTGATCCCCGAATTCGTCACCAAGAACTTCATCGACTATGGGCTGATCACGGCAAGCGGAGCAATTGCCATCATTATTCCCGCCCTGGTCGTCATCTTTCTCAATCGATACCTCGTCAGCGGTCTGCTGGCTGGATCGGTCAAGTAAATCGGAGCTAGCATGAATACGACGGAAAAGGTGATTTTCGAGCAATTTCCTTATTGGGAAAGGGCGATCGGACCAGTCCCCGCCCCGCATGAAGCCGAACTGACGGTTTTTTTGGGCTGCGGCACGTCCTACAATCTTGCCTTATCGCTTGCGGCACATGCCAATCTCGCCGGCTATCCGGCGATTGCCGCACCGGGCGCGGAATGGCTGAACCGGTCGGCCGCCTTCTGGCCGCGCTGGCAGAAGGTCCATCTCGTGGCCCTTTCGCGCAGCGGTGAAACGACGGAAACGGTTGCTGCCGCCAAGGCTAGCCGCAAAGCCGGCATTTTCGTCACCGCCATCACGGTCGAGCCTGAAAGCGCGCTTGCCAAGAACTGCGACCGGCTGATCGACGCGGCGACCCATGGCGATGAGGGCATCGTCATGACGGTCTCGGCGAGCCTGATGCTGCTTCTGGGCATGCAGATGGTCGGCGTAAAAATCCCACCATCGGTCGTCCAGTCCGCACGCAGTTTAGCGGACCAGATCGATGCTGCTCTTCCGAAGATCATCGAAGGTCGCACGCATTTCGTTTTCCTTGGCAGCGGATCGCTCTACGGCATTGCCCTCGAAGGTGCCTTAAAGCTGATGGAAATGAGCCAGATTATCACCCAGGGCTTCCATCCGCTGGAATACCGGCATGGACCGATCAGCCTGGTCGATGAACACACCACAGTCGTCATGCTCTACAGCGCCGATCAGAAGGCGGCTGAAGCGCTGCTGGTCGAGGAACTGCGAAAAAAGGGAGCGACCGTTATCGGCCTTGGTGGCCCGGGTGACCTGGAACTGGCCGTTGATTGCGATCCGGCACTTGCCGGTCTCTGCGTGCTACCGGCCCTACAAGTTCTTGGCGAACGGGCAGCGCAGTCGAAGGGTGTCGATACGGTATCGCCCCGTCATCTGACCAAGGTCGTGATGCTCGGATGAATGCCTCAGTCGAACACAATCGTAGCGTTGCGCTGAAGAAGCTTCTCGGTAATCGCGTCAAGACATTGCCGCGCGGAATCACGTCGGTCTGCTCGGCGCATCCGCTGGTCATCGAGGCGGCGCTCAGGCGTGCAGCCTGCGATGACACGGTCGCGCTGATCGAGGCGACCTGCAATCAGGTCAATCAGGACGGCGGTTACACCGGGATGACGCCCCGTGACTTCCGCCGTTTCGTCGAGGACATCGCCGCCGCGGTCGACTTTCCCATCGATCGCCTCATCACCGGGGGCGATCATCTCGGGCCGAACCCGTGGAAGAAGCTGCCGGCAGACAAAGCAATGATGAAGGCCGAGGCGATGATTGCCGCCTATATCGAGGCGGGTTTCGAAAAGATCCATCTCGATACATCGATGGGCTGCGCAGGCGAGCCCGTTGCCTTGGCCGACGAGCTGACAGCGGAGCGCGCCGCGCGGCTTGCCCGCGTAGCGGAAGAGGCCGCTCTTCGCGCCGGCCGCCGCCCGCCCGTCTATATTATCGGAACCGAAGTGCCGCCGCCCGGCGGCGCCACGCATGCGCTCGACCAGCTTGAGGTCACACGCCCCGAGGCGGCGAAGAACACGCTGGCGGTGCATCGCGCGGCTTTTGCGAAGGCCGGCGTCGAAAATGCTCTGGAGCGGGTGATCGCTATCGTCGTTCAGCCCGGCGTCGAGTTCGGCAATGCCAATGTCATCCTCTACAGACCGGATCGCGTGCATGGTTTGGTTGGAGCTCTCGACCAAATGCCCGGCTTGCTCTTCGAAGCGCATTCCACAGACTATCAACCTGGGGACGGGCTTGCCGCCCTCGTGGAGAGCGGTTTTGCGATCCTCAAGGTCGGGCCAGGCCTGACCTTTGCCTTGCGCGAGGCGCTCTATGGCCTCGATGCCATCGCGTCGGTTCTCGCCGGAACGGTTTTGCCCGATGCGCTCTATGCGACGATGGAAACCGTCATGCTCGAAAGTCCGGGGCACTGGATTTCCCATTATGACGGCTCGGTCGAAGAGCAGCGCTTGCAGCGCCATTTCAGCTATAGCGACCGCATCCGTTATTATTGGCCGGACGAGAAGGCAGCAGCGGCAGTCGAGACCCTGCTTGCGCGCTTCGAGGGCGACATTCCGGAAACGCTCATCAGCCAATATCTCGGCCGGGTCTATCCGGCAGTGGTCGCCAGGAGGGTTTTGCCTCGTGCGCGCGACCTCTGCATTGCGGCGATCGATGCGGCGCTGGAACCTTATTCTGCAGCCATGATCGCATAGGCCGCCTCGGCAGGCTGCCTAGTGCGGCGGTCGATAAGGGCTGAAGCGATCAAACAACGGCTTTTCAACTGGAGATCATAATGGCATCGGTCAGCGTGACGAATGTCCGCAAGAGCTACGGTCACTTCGAAGTTCTACATGGGGTCAATATCGATATCGAGGACGGCGAATTCGTCATTCTCGTCGGGCCTTCGGGCTGCGGAAAATCGACACTTCTGCGCATGATTGCCGGACTGGAGGAGATCAGCGGCGGTGATGTCGCGATCGGCGGCCGCGTAGTCAACGACGTCGAACCCAAGAGCCGCGACATCGCCATGGTGTTCCAATCCTACGCGCTCTATCCGCATATGACGGTGGAGGCGAATATGGGCTTTTCGCTTCGGCTGGCCAAGGCGCCAAGGGAAGAGATCCGGCAGCGCGTGCACGGTGCGGCGCAGATCCTTGGGCTGGAAAACCTGCTCGACCGCTATCCGCGCAATCTGTCCGGCGGCCAGCGCCAGCGTGTCGCCATGGGCCGCGCGATCGTGCGCCAACCGCAGGTATTTCTCTTTGACGAACCGCTGTCCAACCTGGATGCCAAACTGCGCGTGCAGATGCGCTCGGAAATCAAGCAGCTACACCAACGTTTACGCACGACCACCATCTACGTCACCCATGATCAGATCGAAGCCATGACGATGGCGGATCGGATCGTCGTCATGCGCGACGGCTATGTCGAGCAGATCGGCTCGCCGCTCGAACTTTACGATAGGCCTGCCAACCTTTTCGTCGCCGGCTTCATCGGCTCCCCGGGAATGAATCTTATCCGCGGCAAGATCAGCAGTACCGGCTCGCTGGAATTCGTCGCTGATGGCGGTGTCCATCTTCCATTGCCCGAAGGGCTCCGCGTCACGCGAGGGGCTGAGATCATCTATGGTATTCGACCAGAGAACATCTCGATTGACGAAGACGGCATCGATGCCGAGGTCGTCGTCGTGGAACCCACCGGAGCGGAGACGCTGATCGTCGCAGGCATAGGGTCGGATCAACTGCTATTGGCATTGCGCGAGCGCGTGGTATCGGGAGCCGGTGATGTTATTTCCGTGAAGCCCGATATCGACAAACTTCACCTTTTCGATGGCGCGACGGGCCGGCGACTTTAAGGGTATTCATGATGGTTCACAGTGCGCTGTTATGCGATGGAAGCGGGGATTGGTCCTGTGGCACGCGACCTCGATCTGGCATCCGGGAAATGCGGGCATCGATGCAAGGCAGTTGGGGAAGACCTCCGTCGCGGTACATCCCTCACGGTCTGCCCCCTTCCTCAGCGACGGTCTCGGATGTTTCGGCGAATGGCGACGGCGGATCACGTTTGTCCCGTCCAGGCTCCGTCAGGAGCCGTGGAATGCGGACGCTCACGACGAGACCCAGAAAGATAATGGCCGCCGTCAGCGTGAACGACGCATTTGGCACGACGGTCAGGTTGAAGAGAATACCGCCCCCGGCCGACCCGGCG
Organism: Rhizobium sp. UFLA01-1127; assembly: GCF_059803845.1. Lineage (NCBI taxonomy): Bacteria > Pseudomonadati > Pseudomonadota > Alphaproteobacteria > Hyphomicrobiales > Rhizobiaceae > Rhizobium > Rhizobium sp. UFLA01-1127. The sequence continues at coordinate 59,667 of NZ_JAUQTZ010000018.1, forward strand.
GCTTGGCCGAGGCTCGCGGCTGCGGTTTGCCAACCCAGGTCCGCGCCCTGCCGTTTACCGGCGACCATCGAAATCCAGTAGGTAACGACGGGTGAAAGAATGCCGGCGCTGGCCGCGATCATGGCGACGATGATCGCAGTGCCGACAGCCGACGATGCAAAGGGCACGGCAGCAACTCCCACCGCCAGGATCGCCAGCGACGGTGTTAGAAGCCAGCGCGTGATCTCTGGCTTGATAAGTGGCGAGAACACGATCGACTGTGCGATCAGCATGACCAGGGCGCACTCGGTGAACATCAGGCCGAGCCTGTATGTGTTCATTTCGAGGTGCTGGACGCCACGCAACGACAGACCGACTTCGAATGCCCCGACGGCCAGCGCGGTCACAAACGAAATTGCCAGCAATCGAGGCAGTGCGGCTCGTCCCTCTGGCGCTCTCGCATCCTCCCATCCGACTGAGCCACGGATAATCCCGCCGGGCACGAATGCCAGAATGAGAACGGCCACGACAACCGCGAAGGCCGAGGTGACAAGAAATGGAGAACGAGAGACAGCCACCGCGCCCAGGCCCGGCAAGACGGCGCTGATGCCGGAGAGGACGAATCCGCCGAGCATCGGCCCGACGAGAAATCCGCTTGCTCCGGCGATGTTGAGAAGCGCAAACCGATGAGCGCGCCATTCTTTCGTCGGGGCATGATCTCCGATCAAGGCGTAGGCTGCCGGACTAATCGAGGAGGCGAAGGCGCCATTGAGGAATCGTCCGAAATAGAGGGCAGACAGGCTGTCAGCCATGGCAAACATCGCCAGAGTGGAAGCAAAACCGACCAGTCCGATGACGATCAAGGGCCGCCTCCCATACCGGTCCGAGAGGCGTCCCCACAGCGGCGCGAACAAGAATAACGCGAGTGTATAGGTTCCTGTAAGAATGCCAGTATGCCGTGCCAGGACATCCGGATCCGCAGTTCCGGCTATCCTGGCGATCGTGGATGGAAGGATCGGCAGCAAGAATCCGTAGCCGAGGGCGATCGCAAACATCGCCAGCAACAGCGCCGCCAACGACCGTAGTCGCAGCGACTGTGGGATGGAGTCCTCGATCATCTCGGTCATGGATTCCGAGCCTATTGCCGCCAGAACGCCTGCATCTCCTCCGGCGTGACCTTGCCGTCTTTATTCGCGTCCATGGCGTCGAATATCCGCTTGTGGATCGCTGTCACCTCATCGAAGGACAGCGATCCATCCCCGTCGGTATCGGCGATGGCGAACATGATCTTCAACATGGGTCCACTCATACCCATCATCGGCATGCCACCCATCATGTTCCCGCCCATCATACCGCCAGACATCATGCCTGATCCGCCGGCCATTGTGTCTTGGCCTTGTCCCATCATGCCGCGCTGCATCATGCCCGGTCCGCCCGGCATTGCACCTTGACCTTGTCCCATCACATCCCCCATTCTCGACTGTGGAGCCGCCTGCGATGAATTCGCAGGATGATGAGCAGCGTCTCCGTTCTCTTGTGCGAAGGCGGCTCCAGCGCCGCTGAAGGCGATCGCCGCAGCCAGCAGGACTGCGTTTGAAATTCTTGTCGTTCTCATGTCGTTTCTCCTTTGACTTGGTTAGTATCCGCACCTGCCTCCTCACACGGGAGCAGGACGAATTTCGAATGTGGTCTCCGGCGAACGCGCCGCTCGGCCATCTAGTTGTGAGCTTTCGGGAGGTTGTCCATTCGGAGCGGATTTGGGAGACTGGAGTTACCACACCTCAGTTTTCCAGGATCA
>NZ_JAUQTZ010000190.1:0-9308 GCF_059803845.1 Rhizobium sp. UFLA01-1127
ACGGATCTCGACGGCATCGGCGATGTCGCCGCAATTCTACGCGAGGTGCTTTCCGAGCTCGGCGACGATACGAAGTCGAACCGATCGCTCCATGACCGGCTCGACGGCCGGATTGCCGAGCTTGAAGCGGCGGTCGCCACCGGCAAACGGGAGAAGGAGTTCTCCTCGGGCCTGATCGAGCGATTTGCGGGACAGGCACGAGAAATCCGCGAGCTTGCCGGAAGCCTCGACAGGGAAGTCAAGACTGCTCAGAGTGACGAGGTCGTCCATTGGGCGGAAAAACTGGTCGAAACCTGCGAACTTCATCTGGTCGACAAGGCTTTCGATGTTTCGCAGGCACCGGACATCAGCGAAAGACTGATCCGAATTGGCAATCGCGCCCGCGAAATCGCCTTCACCATGGATTTCAGCTTCCTCTACCGTCCCGAGCGCCGGCTGCTGTCGATCGGCTTCCGGGTCGAGACGGAAGAAGTGGATGCCGCCTGCTACGATCTGCTCGCCTCTGAAGCTCGCCTGACGAGCCTCTTCTCCGTGGCCAAGGGTGATTTGCCGACCGAGCACTGGTACAAGCTCGGCCGCCACGTCGTTCCCGTCGGCACGCGCGGTGCGCTGGTCTCCTGGTCCGGCTCGATGTTCGAATATCTGATGCCGCCCCTCGTCATGCAGGAGCGCAGCGGCGGGATCCTCAACCAGACCAACAATCTGATCGTTCTCGAGCAGATGAATTATGCCCGCAAGCTCGGCACGCCCTGGGGTATCTCGGAAGCGGCCTTCAATGCCCGCGATCATCAGATGAACTATCAGTACAGCAATTTCGGCGTGCCGACGCTCGGCCTGAAACGCGGTCTCGGACAGAATGCCGTCATCGCGCCCTATGCCTCGCTGCTGGCCAGCCAGTACAATCCGGTCGCAGCCCTCGAAAACCTCAACCGGTTGCGGGCGGTCGGCGCGCTCGGCATGTATGGTTTCCATGATGCCGTCGATTTCACGGCAAACCGCGTGCCCGAGGGCAAGCAATGCGCGGTGGTCTACAACTACTATGCGCATCATCACGGCATGTCGATCGCAGCCGTTGCCAACGTTGCCTTTGACGGCCTGCTGCGCGAGCTGTTCCACGCGGATCCCGTGATCGAGGCGGCGGAGTTGCTGCTGCAGGAAAAGGCGCCGCGCGATATCCCCGTCATGGCCTCGAAACACGAAACCGATGCGCCTGCGACCATCCAGGGCGATCTGATGCGTCCCGAAGTGCGTCGTCTGGAAGACCCGGCATCGCGCGAGCGCGAGTTGCTGCTTTTGTCGAACGGTCGTTATTCTACCATGCTGACGGCGACCGGTTCGGGCTACAGCCGCTGGAAGAACCTTTCCGTCAACCGCTGGCGCGCCGATCCGACCGAGGATCGCTGGGGCTCGTTCGTCTTCATGCGCGACACCGCATCGAACGAATGGTGGTCTGCAACCGCAGAGCCGCGCTCGATCGCCAACGAGCATGTGCGGGTAACCTTCAGTGACGACAAGGCGGAGTTCATCAAGACCGTCGGCGAGCTGACGAGCGAGATGGAAGTCTTCGTCGCAAGCAATTACGATGCGGAAGGCCGCCGCCTGACAATCAGCAATACCGGCACGGAAGACCGGGTGATCGAAGTGACCTCCTATATGGAGCCTGTCGCCACACTCGATGCCGTCGATACGGGGCACCCCGTCTTTGCCCGCATGTTCCTGAAGACCGAAATCGCCGCGAAAGGCGACGCCATCTTCGTCGAGCGCCAGAAGCGCGGCGTGACGGATCCCGAGGTCGCCATTGCCCATCTCATCGTCGACACGTCGGGCGAAAATCTGACGACACATTATGAGACGGATCGCATGCGCTTCCTCGGCCGAGGGCGCACGCTGACGGAAGCTGCCGCCTTCGACGCCGGTGCGGAACTTTCGAATAGCAGCGGCTTCACGATGGATACCTGCCTATCGCTGCGCCGCACACTTCGCGTGCCGGCCGGAGAAAAGGTCAGCGTAACCTTCTGGACCATTGCTGCGGCCGAACGCGCCGAACTGGAAGCGGCCGTCGAGCACTATCGCCAGCCGGAAAGCTTTGCCCAGGGTCTCGTTCAGGCCTGGACGAGAACGCAGAGCCAGTTGCGCCAGATCGGTGTCAATTCCAAGGAGGCCGCCGCCTATCAGCGCTTTGCCCGCTACATCATTTATCCCGACATGGCGCTGCGCGCCGACAATGCGGCGGTTCGCGAAGGCCTGAAGTCGCAGTCCGTTCTCTGGGGAGCGACACTGTCCGGCGATGCGCCGCTGATGACCTTGCGCATCACCGACGAGCTCGGCACGGATCTCGTCAAGGAACTGCTGCGTGCGCAGGGGCTCTTGCAATCGCGCGGGGTCGAGGTCGATCTCGTCGTCTTCAACGAACGCGCCGGTGAGGCGGCTGCCGAAATGCAGCGCACCATCGACCAGCTCTGCGACGCGGCGCGTCACGCGAGCGAAATTGCCGGCATCCAGCGCAACATCTACGTCCTGCGCAAGGATCTGATGGACGCGGAAGCCTACGACGCCATCATCGCCGCCTCGCGCGTCGTGCTGCGCGGTCGCGACGGCAGCCTCATCGATCAGCTGCAGAAGGCTCGTTCCGTTTCCGGTTCGCCGGCGCTGCTGGGTCAATGGGGCGATTCCACCCTGGTGCCGCGCATGGTTCGCGATACTGCCGGGATCCCGCCGGCCGAGGGCAGCGATCTTGCCTTCTGGAATGGCTACGGCGGTTTCGCGGCCGAGGGCAGCGAATATGTCGTGCGCCTTTCCGGCGGCGAACAGACACCGCATCCGTGGGTCAACATCATGGCCAACGAGAGTTTCGGCTTCCATGTCTCGGCTGAAGGTGCCGCCTTCACCTGGGGCCAGAACTCCCGCGACCATCAGCTGACGCCCTGGACCAATGACATGGTCACGAACCGTCCGGGCGAAGCCTTCTATCTGAAGGATCTCGATCGCGGCTCCGTCATCGTGCCCTACGCGTCTCTGGCGCAGCGCGCAGACACGCGCTTCGAAGCTCGCCACGGCCTCGGCTACTCGGTCTTCTCGACGGTTCAGGACGAGATTTCCCTGGAGGTCACCCAGACCCTCCACATGGAAAAGCCGGTCAAGCTGACGCAGTTGCGCATCCGCAACGATGCCGGCGAAGCACGCAAGCTGCGTCTTTATGGCTATGCCGAATGGATTCTCGGCAACAACCCGACGAAGAGCAAACCGTTCATCCTATCGAGCTTCGACAGTGTGAGTGGAGCGGTCTTCGCGAAAAATCCGTTCAGCGTCAGTTTCGGGACGCGCGTCGCAGCATTCGCGGCAAGTGAAGCACCGTCGAGCGTTTCCACCAGCCGCCGCGAATTCATCGGCCGGCACGGAACGATCCAGCAACCGCGCACGGTCTCGGCCGGCTCGCGGCTTTCCAATGCCGTCGATCTGGATGGCGATCCGGCCGCTGCCATGGCATTCGACCTGACGATCGAGCCTGGCGAAGTGCGTGATATCTGCTTCTATATGGGTGACGCCGCCTCGCAGGAGGAAGCCGCCGCTCTCATCGCCGGCATCCGCTCCATTGGTTTTGCGGAGGTTCTTGAGAATACACGTAAGTTCTGGAAGGATTTTACCAGCAAGACGCGTATTTCGACGCCGGATCGGCGCCTCGATTTCATGGTCAACAATTGGCTGCCCTATCAGACCTATAGCTGCCGCATCATGGCCCGCACCGCCTTCTACCAGTCGAGCGGCGCGTGGAACCTGCGCGATCAGCTGCAGGATTCGCTGGCCTTCCTGCTGCATTCGCCTGAGATCGCGCGCAAGCAGATTCTCAATACCGGCCGGCGCCAGTTCCGCGAGGGCGATTTCCAGCACTGGTGGCTGGCAGATAGCGGCGCCGGCGTTCGCACGAACATCTCCGACGATCCCGTCTGGCTTGCTTATGCCGTCGACCAATATTGCACGGTGACGGGCGACAGTTCGATCATGGACGAAATGCTGCCCTTCGTCGAAGGCGCGCAGCTCAGCCCCGGCCAGTACGACGCATTCCTGCAGCCGCGTGTTTCCGACGAAACGGCATCGCTTTACGAGCATGCCGCTCTCGGCCTCGATCTCTCGATCAAGCGCACGGGCGTCAACGGACTGCCGCTGATGATGAGCGGCGACTGGTGCGATAAGATGGATCGCGTCGGCGTCGCCGGCCGCGGCGAAAGCGTGTGGCTGGGCTGGTTCCTCGCCGGCGCCTTGCGTCGCTTCATCGCTTACGCCGAAACGCGTGGCGATGCGCAACGCGCCGGCCGCTGGTCGGATCATCTGGTAAAGCTCAAGAGCGCGATCGAAACGGCCGGCTGGGACGGCGAATATTATCGCCGGGGCTATTACGACAACGGCGCTCCTCTCGGCTCCAGCCAGTCGGAGGAAGACAAGATCGATTCGATCGCCCAATCCTGGAGCGTGCTCTCGGGCGAGGGGGATGCTGACCGCAGCAACATGGCGATGAACGCGGTCCTCGCCAAACTGGTCGATGACGACGGCAAGCTCATCCGCCTGCTGACGCCGCCGTTCATCAAGCCGGTCAACGATCCCGGTGTCATCAAGGCCTACCCGCCGGGTGTGCGTGAAAATGGCGGCCAGTATACCCATGCCGCAACATGGGCAGCTCTTGCTCTTGCCCGGATGGGCCGTGGCGAAGACGCCTGGCGCGCTGTCGAAATGCTCAATCCGATCAACCATGCCCTCGATAAATCCTCTGCGGACATTTATCGCGTCGAGCCTTATGTGATCGCCGGTGACGTTTATGGTGAAGGCGACCTTAGAGGCCGGGGCGGCTGGAGCTGGTATACCGGCTCGGCCGGTTGGTTCTATCGCGTTGCGATCGAAGGTATCCTCGGTATTCGCGCCGAAAGCGGACGCTTGCACATTAAGCCGGCGCTGCCGGCCGGATGGGACGGTTACTCGGCCGGGTTGGAGCTGCCCGGCGGACGATACGAAGTCTCGATTTCAAGAACAGGTGCGACGGGAGAGTATTCGGTCGCGATCAACGGAACTGTCATCGACGACTTGCAAGAGGGATATCTGCTCGGCTCCTCGTAAACGAGATCTCGTTGCAATTCGAAGCCAGAAATGGATTTCTGCCGCTTGGCGCCGACATGCCGGGCGGCAGAACGCGTCAGGAACCTACTTGACGGAAATCGATCCTCTCCAGCACCTTGCCTTCCATGGCCAGGGCGGGATGATTTTGGGTCTGTTCGACCTGAAATAAAGAGCAGAGCAGGATGTCGTCCGAAGTCCCTTGGCACTTTCCGGCATCACGCCTTAGGACGGCCTCGGGCAAGAAGGGAATACCGATGCTCTTACCTGCGGCGCAAAAGCGATGCCATGAATTCTGAAGATCTAATGCAGCCAAGCCGAAAGCATCGCTCCTTGGTGCGGAAACGAGTGGTGAGCTCAGGTTTTCCGGGATTCGTCCACGGAGCGATTTGATTATGGCCGGGAGGAACTCCATAAGCTTGTAAAATAGTCAAATAATTTGTATATTTGTTTGAAGGAAGGGAGCGTGGTGATGGAAAAATTTTCGACCGTCGAATTGCTGCGAGACATCAAGACCGTGACCATGGCTGCAGATCGCGAGCCTGTCGCAATCACGCAGCATCGTAAGCCAAGATATGTCCTCATGACCTACGACGAGTTTGAAGCTCTGAAAAGCCGAGGCGATCCACGCCGGGTCTATGGTCCGAATGAAGCCCCCGCAGACTTGGCAGCGATGATCCTGCCCGAACTTGACCGGCTGATAGAGGAAGGCGGGGACGTCAATGGCTGACGTCCCCGCCAACGGTTCCGTAATCCGTTACCCTTATCTCTGGGCGTGGCAGCGCGACAAAGGAGAAACGGAAGGACGAAAGGGCCGGCCGGTTTGCATGGTGCTTGCGATTCCCAAGGGCAATCAGACGAATCTTATCTTGCTGGCCATTTCGGGAACGCCGCCTCGCTCCGACCAGACGGCATTGGAAATTCCACAACTCGAATGCCGCCGCGCCGGCATTCGTGAGTGGAAGGATTCATGGATCACCGTATCGGAGTTCAATCACGATCTGGCGGAAGTATCGTTCTACTACGATCCAAGCGCTGAAGTGCTGGGATCGTTCAGCAAAGGGTTTCTTGCGAAGATCGCGGCAGCCTTCAAGCCTTTCCTCGCAAGCCCTGATGCCAGAATAAGTCGTATCGAGTGAAATGCCGCCAGTATCCGGGGACAACGTATTCCGGTCCCGAGGAGGTGCAGCTTCCAGCTTTTCCCCGATCTCCATCTCTCGAACCGATGCTCAAACGGTTCATCAAAGCGGCACGATGGCCAGATCAAAGATCCTGCAAATCAACGCCGAATAGCTCCTGGTGCATGTGCTCGACCGCGATACCGATACCGCCGACCAGGGCTGCCCGATTGCCGAACTGGCTGATTTCGATACGAGGTGGGTAGGGTGTGCAACGTGGCAGATACCGGCGAATAGCTTCGACAAGTTCAGGGCGCGCGCCGATGCTGCCGCCCATGATCACCAGTTCCGGATCGAGCGTAGCGCCGATGGCCGCAATGGCAAGTGCGATCAATCGCGCGGTTTCCTCGATCACGGCAATTGCGGCCGGCTCACCGGCAACCAGCGCCGAAAAAAGTTCCGTTACGCTTTTTTCGCCAGAGCCGCCATATCCAGCATAGCGCCGTACCATCGCCGCACTACCCACCGCACTTTCAAGAGTGCCAAGGGTGAAGCCATCCGGATCAAATGGTTCTCCGCCGAGAGGTAGATAGGCAATTTCTCCGGCAGCGCCGCGCGCTCCCCGCATGAGGCTGCCATTCGCAATGATGCCCATGCCGATACCGGTTCCCAACGCCATGAAGACAAAATTGCTGGCCGCTGAGCCATGTCCGCGCCATCGTTCTCCCTGCGCGGCGAGATTGACGTCGTTTTCAATAACGACCGGAATACCCGTGCGATCACTCAGGAGGTGGCGCAGGTCGATTGTTTCGACGCCGGGGATGTTCGGAGCGACATTGATATGTCCGGTGACCGGGTCAAGTACGCCTGGAGTGCCCAGCACGATGACGCGCAATTTGGAGAGATCGATACCGGCGCTGCCGGCAAGGTCTCTTATGATGCTATGGAATTGATCGACCAGGGAAAGGCCGCCATGAGGGCTCGTCGGCACTTTGGTTTCGGCAACGATATTTCCAAGCAGATCGCAGATGATTGCGGCGATCTTGGTCCCGCCAAGATCGATGGAGGCGGCGAAACCGGCGCGTGCGTCGAGCTCATAGGTGATTGCGGTTCGACCCAGACGCCCATCGGTATATCCGGTCGGCTTCAGCCAGCCGCTGTTCTCCAGATGGCGTACGACATCGGAAATCGTTTGCTTGGATAAGCCCGTCAGCTTGGCGATGTCGGCGCGGGAAATAGGACCTTTCGCAAGGATGGTCCGAATAACGGAGTTTGTAGAGATCTTTCGCGCTATCGGTGTCTGGGTCGCATTAGGCATCATTGCTGTTTTCTCGCGCCCGTTTCTCATTAGTTCGGGACCTATGCCTAATTCCTTTAACGTGAATTGCTATCATGTCAAATTCCAGGGAAATATCGCGAATTCAAAGCCACCGTCAGCCGCTCGGCTAGGGTAGGCCCAGATAATTTGTCCACGCCATTGACAAATTGAGCATCCAATCCATAGACTGCCCTGATGGCTGAGCAAATTGCGGAGGAGTCATGAAGGCGAGGCCGAGGGATAGGAGATGCAGGTCCATATCCGCGCTGGGTCCTATGACGCCTCCTTCCGGCACGGATGCTGGATATGAAGGCCCGGACTTTACGGGTCATCTCATCTTCGACATCGCTCATCGATAAGGTGCTCGGCTCGCCATGATGACCCCCACACCAGAAGGCGAAATCACAACCAGGGACGCGGTCATCCTGCCGATCATGGCGCCTCGGCTACAGGCGGACGCGCATCCAGACGGCTATATAGAGCTTGCTCTTTGGGGAAGCGGTCGCCTGGGAAAGCTGCGCTTTTCCAAGCTTGCCGGACCTTACATCTACGGCCCAAACAGGATTATTGCTAAAGCAGGCGGCATCTTCGTCGCCCAGTCGCAGCCCGTTCTTCTGATCCGCAATGCTCGTGTCGAAGGAATTTTCCCGGCTCGCCGCGGCGCTTGGTGGCATGAAGCCAGCGAGGATAATTCAAGGGCGAAACGCATCAAACGCGACGATCGCCATATTGTCGCGACTGGCTGGGGGGTGGTGATCGTCGAAGCCGGTAACGGCGATATTCGTATTGCCGTCGGGGCCTCAGAAAGCGAGGCCGAGGCTGCACTTGGCCTTGCAGGCGACGCGATCGTCGCCGAGTCTGCGAATTATGTCGCCCGTTGCGACTTGGCGCCCAAGGCCGATCCTGTGATGCGCAGCATGGTGATGCAGGGCGCGCACGCCGCGCTTTCCAGTATCCGGCTCGATGAGAACGGCGTGTTTGCCGGTCTGGCCGCAGGCCAGGCCTATAGCGCGCCCGCGCGAACCTATTATCGCGACGGCTACTGGACGATGCAGCTGCTGCTGCGCCTGGCGCCGGAGACGGTGCGCGATCAAATTCGGCTGCTTGCCAAGGGAATCCAGCCTGACGGAGAAGCGCCAAGCGGCGTAATCGTGACAGGGCCGGCGCAATCGCAAGCCTGGCAGAACTTCGTTCTCGATTGCAGGCTCCATCCCGAAAAATATCATGGCAAGGCTGTCCCGGAGCACCACAATCGCCCACAGGATTGGTGGAGCGACCATTTTGACAGCCCGCTTTTCTTCATCCTCTTTCTGTCAGACTATGCCGATGCCACAGGCGATACGGCAGAAGCGCTGCAATACTGGCCACTCGTCACGGCGATCGTCAAACGATATCTGGCTTTTGCAGGCCCTGGCAGCGTGCTGCCGCTCAAGCCGCGACATGACAGGGACTGGGCAGACAATGTCTATCGGGAAGGTCTCGTCTCCTACAATCTCGGCCTTTTCGTCGGCGCGTTGGATGCAGTGGCGAAATTGGGGGCCAAGCACGATCCCGCGTTGGCACAGAAGGCGCGTGAAACAGCGCAGTCCGCCCGCGCTGAAATCGAGGACAGGCTTTTTGTCCCGAGCAGAAACGGCTATGCCGACTTCATCACCCCAGACGGGTTCGTCGAGGATCATCTCGTGCTCGATAGCCTGACACTATCCCGTTACGGAGCCATTTCGTCATCGCGAGCGATGGGGCTCCTCAAGGCCATGGAAGGGGCTTTG
>NZ_JAUQTZ010000191.1:0-9226 GCF_059803845.1 Rhizobium sp. UFLA01-1127
CCTTGATGTGGTGCGACATCGTTGCTGCGCTGACGGCGTGGCATTCGTTCAGGATGCTGCAGGGCATGGGTTCGGCCCGTGTGCCGATCTCCTTCAAGATCTGCACGCGTCGCGGTTCGGCGAGCGCCCGGGAGATCAACCCCATCTGCCTTTCGCTCAAACGTATCGGCCCGGCATCCATGATTTTCATCGCAGTAAAAACGAAATCGGGTTGACCGCTTCTCGCGATCACGCCCTCGTCAGATATATGAATGTGCAATGGCCTTGGCAACCTTTACGGTCTGGCCATGCATTGCGGCGTGCAAAAGCCGCCGCTCTTTCCTTTCGCTTTACCGGCGGTGGGCGACGGCTTTGCTATCCTCGGATGATCAGAGGGTCACTTGCTTTTCAGCAGCCGCCATTTCGGTGCCGGCCAGCCCGTCTCGTTCATGCGGAAGAGCAGGCCATAGCGGGAATAGACGATCGCCGTCATGAAGGAAAACCAGCCGCCAAGCGCCAGGCCGGCGATGACGTCGCTCGGATAATGCGCGCCGACCATGACGCGGGTGATCGCCAGCCAAAGGGCGCAGGCGGCAAAGATGTAGCGATAGCGCGGGAACAGGAAGGCAAGCGCCACGAACAGGGCACCGATGGTGGTCGCATGGCCGGACGGGAAGCTTTCGAAGCCGGCACGACCATTGAAGGGCGAGAAACCAAAGGGTCCCCAATCGGCAAAATGCGTCGGGCGGGCGCGGCCGATGGCGCGTTTCAGCAGATTGGCGAGAAGGCCCGACAACACGATGGTCGTCAGCAGATAGCCGCCGATCTGACAGACGCGCAGTGCCCGACAGCGACAGCGCGGCGAATGCAGCAGACGGCTGCCGGCCCAGCCTTCGAAGAAGAGGAAAGCGCTGATGATGATGATCCAGCCGGAATCGCCGAAATTGGTCAGCATTTCTCCGAGAAACCGAAGGGAGGGCGACAGGCTTTTGATGGTCGCGCCGACAGGCCAATCGAACAGGAGGGCGGAGAGGAGGACGATGTTGGCGGTTAGGAAAAGGCAGATTTTCCAGTGAGACGGTGCAAGCGCCGCATTGGTTCGCCGCCAACGTCTGTCGAGAGACGTCAAGATCGCCTGCATAATCATCGCCTATTGTCGAATTTCCAATCGGCTCGACAGGTAACAGGTTGTTGTTACAGTTTTTCTAATTTTCTAAAAATTGACGACACGAGCCGAAGCGGCGATCGTGAGCTCAGACAAGCCTATCCTCGCTGCAACGAAAAAGCCCCATTCCGGCGAAGAATGAGGCTTTCCTGTTTCACGTGAAATATATCAGGCGACTTATGCCGACAGTGCCTTGAATTCGGCGAGGATGGCATCGCCCATTTCGGCGGTGCCGACCTGGCGGCTGCCAGGCGACATGATGTCGCCGGTGCGGATGCCGCTGTCGAGAACGTTGGCGATCGCCTTTTCCAGCGCGTCGGCTTCCGAAACCATGCCGAAGGAGTAGCGCAGGCACATGGCGAAGGAAGCGATCATGGCGATCGGATTGGCGATGCCCTTGCCGGCGATATCGGGTGCCGAGCCGTGCACGGGCTCGTAAAGCGCCTTGCGCTTGCCGGTCTTGGCGTCGGGTGCGCCGAGCGAAGCCGACGGCAGCATGCCGAGCGAGCCAGTGAGCATGGCGGCGACGTCGGAGAGCATGTCGCCAAACAGGTTGTCCGTCACGATGACATCGAACTGCTTCGGCTGGCGAACGAGCTGCATGCCGCCGGCATCGGCGAGCATGTGCTCGAGCTGCACGTCGGCATATTTTTCCTTATGCGTGGCGGTGACGACCTGGTTCCAGAGCACGCCTGATTTCATGACGTTGCGCTTTTCCATCGAGCAGACGCGGTTGCTGCGGGTGCGCGCCAGTTCGAAGGCGACGCCTGCAATGCGCTCGATCTCATAGGTGTCGTAGACCTGGGTGTCGATGCCGCGCTTCTGGCCGTTGCCGAGATCGATGATTTCCTTCGGCTCGCCGAAATAGACGCCGCCGGTAAGTTCACGGATGATGAGGATGTCGAGACCGTCGACCAGCTCCGGCTTCAGCGAGGAAGCCGATGCCAGCGCCGGATAGCAGATGGCCGGGCGCAGGTTTGCGAAAAGCTGGAGATCCTTGCGCAGGCGCAGCAGGCCGGCTTCCGGACGCACTTCATAGGGTACCGAATCCCACTTCGGACCGCCGACGGCGCCGAAGAGTACGGCATCGGCGGCAAGCGCCTTCTGCATGTCCTCTTCGGAGATGGCAGCGCCATGCGCATCATAGGCGCAGCCGCCGACAAGGCCCTCGTCCGTGACGAAGCCGGCATTCTTGGCTTCGTTCATATAGGCGATGATCTTGCGAACTTCGCCCATGGCCTCGGGGCCGATGCCGTCGCCCGGCAGGAGGAAAAGATTGCGCACTGTCATGGGAAAGCCTCCGCGAAAGAAAAAGTTGCGGGGTTTTTAGACCTGCAAATGCGGCTTTTCAAGCGAGGAAGAGGCCGAAACGGTACGGTTTTCGGGCTTTTGAGAGCAACCGCCCACCCTCGCCCTTGAGACGGCCTTACAGGCCTACTCAGGGTGAGGGCCGGTCTTTTGCGCTCGCTGGAGTCAATTCCACCCTCATTCTGAAGAGCACAGCCAAAGGCGGAGCCTCGAAGGACGAGGGTGGCCCCGATTTGGAAGCGGTGGAAAAGGATTGATCACTCAATGCAGCCAATGGCAGAAGTTGGGTAATCTTGGACCGGAAGTCAGGATTGAGGGCGTAATGAGCTGAAAGCCTGATGAGTAGATTAGCCCTCATGGTGAGGAGGCCGAAGGGCCGTCTCGAACCACAAGGGCGGGTGATTGATCCGCTTACTCAGCCAGTCCGAGCGAAGCGAGATAGGCTGATGATGCCGGGATCTTCGACTTGTCCTTGATCTCGATGATCAGGCGCGGATTGCTGTTAAGCTTGCCAAGGGCGGCAAAGACGGCGCGCCAGTGGATATTGCCTTCGCCAAGGCTCCAATGGCGGTCGGCATAGCCGTCGGCATCCTGCAGGTGGACATGCTGCAGACGGTTGCCGGCGGCGTGGACATAGTAGTCGACCGGCGGAGCGCCGGTGTAGCTATGGGCGTAATGGGCATGGCCGGTATCGATGGAAACGGCGACGGCGGACGAATAGAAGCTGTCGGCAAGACCGACGCGGATATGGGGGTCCTTGTCCTCGATATTCTCGATGACCATGGTGAGCCCGATGTCTTCGGCGCGCTTGACGGCATCCTTGAGCGTCAGATGCGTGTATTCGATGATCTTCTCGCGTTCGCCCTTGTTGTTGTCGAGATTGTTGTAGGACCACGACGTATAGGGGCTATGGATGACCATCTGCGTGGCGCCGATATTGGCGCAGACGTCGAGGGCCTGCAGCAGGCGCTTGGTGACGACGGCGCGGATATCCGGATCCTGCGAGGCAATGACGAAGCCCCAGAATGGGCCGTGGATGCCGAGCCGGCCCTGATGGCCATCGAGCAGCTTGCGGGCACGCTCGGCAAGCGGCTGCCAATCACCGTTGAGGATTTCGGCTTCGACGAAGCTCTGCAGCTCCAGGTCGCGCGGCTTTTCGAGCAGCCAGTTGCGATGGATTTCGACGTCGTCGAGCGTCATGGCGGCGCCGACAATGGGAAGGGAGGTCATGGAGGAGCTCCATTGCGTGGAGAGGATTTAAGGGCGGGAGAGAGGAGGCCCGAAGGGTCTCGGCACGCCTGTATGAACCCCCTTCTTGTCGATCGTATTACAGCGGGTGGGAAAGATGGTGTCTTTTATTTCGGCATGAAAAAAGCCGGGCTCAAGACCCGGCTTCGAAACGCTGGAGATAACGATGGACCGATCAGGCGGCCCAGGGGCGCGATGCGGCGTTCGTCTTTTCGAAAGTGTCGATCGCCGAAGACTTTTCCAGCGTCAGGCCGATATCGTCGAGGCCGTTCAGCAAGCAGTGACGCTTGAACTCATCGAGTTCGAACTTGAGCGAACCGCCATCCGGGCCGGTGATTTCGAGGTTTTCCAGATCGACCGTCAGGATGGCGTTGGAGCCGCGCGAGGCGTCGTCCATCAGCTTGTCGAGATCTTCCTGGCTGACCTTGATCGGCAGGATGCCGTTCTTGAAGCAGTTGTTGTAGAAGATGTCGGCGAAGCTGGTCGAAATGACGCAGCGGATGCCGAAGTCGAGGAGCGCCCAGGGAGCATGCTCACGCGAGGAGCCGCAGCCGAAATTGTCGCCGGCGACGAGGATCTTGGCGTTCTGATAAGCCGGCTTGTTCAGCACGAAATCCGGGTTCGGCGAACCATCTTCATTGTAACGGGCTTCGGCGAAGAGCCCCTTGCCGAGACCGGTGCGCTTAATGGTCTTCAGATAATCCTTCGGGATGATCATGTCGGTATCGACATTGACGACCGGGAGGGGCGCTGCGACGCCGGTCAACTTCACGAACTTGTCCATGGGGTCCTGCCTTCATTCTCGTCTAAGCACGAATTATCCTGCCAATAGAGCAAATCTGGCCCGAAATGAAGGAGAATCTTGGAAATGCTCTAAAACGCGGCGCTGTCGCCGTCCTTGCCCTTCACGACACGACCAGAACTCGGACAGATCGGCCGGCGCGTAGGCCGCCCTGCCTTCAATCTCAGAGATCGATGATGGTGCCGCGACCGTCGTTCCAGATGCGCATTTCGCGCTGGCCGTTCGTCTTGGCCTTGGCATGCACCGGCGCCGGCTTCATGCGCAGCGAAATCGCACGCGCCGCCATGAGCACGGTCAGGATACCGCCGACGGCAAGCGTGACCGAAACGGTAAGCAGCGCCATGGCTGCAAACACGGTGATACCGGCAAGCGCGATGAACAGGGAACGGATATTCTGCATGGTCGAGACCTCTCTACTCCCAGGAATGTGGTCTTCTTCACTGTCATCTGCAAGAGGAGCATGGCTTTTTGTTGACTTGCCTGCCGATTAAAAGCGCGGCAAAACGGTACTATGAGCGAAATCTCCCCTTCCCGCCCTGCCCGTCTGCGCCGTTCGGTCCTAAGCGTTCCCGCCATCAACCGCCGCGCGCTGGATAAGCTTTCGAGCCTCGATTGCGATGCCGTCATCTTCGATCTAGAGGATTCCGTCTCGCCGGAGAAGAAGGCCGAGGCACGCGACAACTTGCGGGCATTCTTCGCTGCATCGCCGCTTCCCGGCAAGGAGCGGATCATCCGCATCAACGCGCTTTCTTCCAATTTCGGGGCCGACGATCTGGCGCTGGTCGTGGCGCTGGAACCGGATGCGGTTCTGCTGCCGAAGGTCGACGAGCCGCAGGACGTGACTGGTGTCGGCGACCGGCTTGCAGAAGCCGATGCGCCGGAAAGCCTGCGCATCTGGGCGATGATCGAGACGCCGCGCGGCATCCTGAATGCGGCCGCGATCGCCGGGGCAGGTCGTACCGCCGGCAGCCGGCTCGACTGCTTCGTCGTCGGTCTCAACGACCTCAGAAAGGAAACGGGCGTTCTGCCGCTGCCCGGCCGCAGCTATGTCGTGCCCTGGCTGATGCAGGTGATGTTGGCGGTCAGTGCCTATGGGCTCGAAGCTATCGACAGCGTCTTCAACGACTTCAGGGATGCGGAGGCATTCGCGGCCGAATGCGGCCAGGGTATTGCCATGGGCTTTGTCGGCAAGATGCTGATCCATCCGAGCCAGATCGAGATGGCCAATCGGCACTTCGGCCCGGATGAAGCCGCCATTGCCGAGGCCGAAGCGATTATCGCCGCCTTTGCCGAACCGGGCGCCGAAACTCTCAACGTCGTGAATATCGGCGGGCGGATGGTGGAGCGGCTGCACCTTGTCCAGGCGGAAAGACTGGTTCATAAAGCCCGCCTGATCGCGCAGCGTTCCGGCGCGGCCACAACGCCTCGCACCGACGTCTGATGGTCAAATTGTCTGGCCAAATAAGAAAGATGCCTTGATGAAACTCTATCGCTTCCTCACCGGCCCCGATGATGCATCCTTCTGCCACAAGGTGACTGCGGCGCTGAACAAGGGCTGGGAGCTGTCGGGCTCACCGACCTATGCCTTCAATGCAGCGGCCGGCCGGATGGAGTGCGGCCAGGCTGTCGTCAAGGAAGTCGCCGGCAAGGATTACGATCCGGAAATGAAGCTTTCGGAGCAGTAAGCGCCGGGACAGATCTCGTCGAAGATTTATAATTTCCCCGGTCGCTTTGCGGCCGGGTTGGTCTCACCGATCCGTCGCTTCCTCGGCGCTCGCTTCGATACGCTCCATATCCTCGTCGCTCAGGCCGAAATGATGGCCGATCTCGTGGATCAGGACATGGGTGATGATGTCGCCGAGGGTTTCATCGTTTTCAGCCCAATAATCGATGATCGGCCGGCGGTAGAGGCGGATCTTGTTCGGCATGTCCCCGGTCTGGGCGGTGAAGCGCTCCGAGATGCCGCGGCCTTCGAAGAGGCCGAGCAGGTCGAAAGGCGTTTCCAGCGCCATGTCTTCGAACACTTCGTCGTCGGGGAAATCCTCGATGAGGATGACGAGGTCGCCGGTGAGCGAGCGAAATTCGTCCGGCAGGTGGCTGTAGGCCTCCATAGCCAGAGATTCGAATGCGCTGATTGAGGGCGCGTGGCGGTCCCGCCAATCTTCGCTCTGGTCAATGCGAGCCATGAATGCTTCCTTCCTTGGCTGGTCATATAGAGACTTTGCGCTGCTTTTACGAGAGCGGATTCGGACAAAGGAATATTTTCTTATAAAATGGTGTTGACTCTTTTTCCGACCTCTGGAATCCATAAGAACATAACAGGAACATTATCGATCTGGAGTGAACGTCATGGCCGAGGCTGCCGTGGCGCGGGAAACGCTTTTTGCCCTGCGTGAAACCATTGCTCGACTGGAAGGCAGGCCGATACCGGCACTGGCCGCGGCGGCGCATGAAACGCTGGCACAGACGCCGGCCGGGGGGACGGCAGACATTGCAAAGCTCCAGCCTACGCTTGCGCAGCCGCTCCTTCCGATCGGTGTCGACGAGCTTGATGCGGCGCTGCAAGGCGGTCTGCCGCTCGATGCGCTGACGGAAATCCGTTCGCTCGGCCTGCGCGATGCCGGGGCTGCGAGCGGCTTTGCACTTGCGCTTGCGGCGAGGCTGCATGCGCGAGCATCGGATACGGCCGCGGCCAAGTCTCGCGTCCTGTGGATCGGCGATACGGTTGCGACGATGGAGGCTGGCCTGCCTTATGCCATCGGCATCAGGGATTTCGGGCTGGAGTCTCAGGCTTTCCTGCAGGCAACGCCGCGCAAGCTCGACGATGCGCTCTGGGTGGCGGAAGCGGCTCTTGGCAGTGCTGCCTTTGCCGTCGTCATTCTGGAAGTGCGCGGCAATCCCGCCCGTTTCGGTCTGACCGAAAGCCGGCGGCTGGCGTTGAGGGCCAAGGCGGCGGGGCGGCCCTTGTTTCTGTTGCGACAGGGAGGCGAGGAGGAAGCAAGCAGCGCCCTCTTCCGCTTTTCCGTCGAACCCGCGCCGGCGCCGGCGCGGCCCCTGCCGGACGGATCGGTGCTTGGCGGCAGCATCGGTCACCCGGCCTTTCGTCTGACCTTGGAAAAGAGCCGCAACCCGGCGCCTCTTTCCATAACCCTGGAGTGGAATGCCCATGACCGCCGCTTTGCCCCTATCCTCGACATTCAATGCCCTGCCTTTCCCGGCGAACACGCAGCGCATTCTGGCGCTGACCTTTCCGCATCTGCCGACCGACCGGATCGCGCGCAAGCGGTGGGGTCTGTCCTGGCGTTCGACAGGCCGGCTTGAGGCACCGCCGCTCGCCTGTGCCGGCAAGCTCAACAACGCCATGCGGCTGACCGCACTCAACGAGCGGGCGGAGACGATCGGCTTGAAGGCGGGCCAGGGCGTGGCCGAGGCGAAGGCGATCTGTCCCGATCTCGATGTAATCGAAGAAGATCCAGCGGCGGATCGCAAGCTTCTGGAAGCAATCGCCGACTGGTGCGACCGCTATACGCCGCTGGTGGCGATCGACGGCAAGGATGGACTGTTTCTCGATATTACCGGCTGCGCCCATCTCTTCGGCGGCGAAGAGGCGCTGCTGGAGGATATCCTCATCCGGATTTCCCGGCTGGGCTTCGATGTGCGCGGTGCCATTTCCTCCTCGCCCGGCCTCTCCTGGGCCGTGGCCCGCTTCGACGATAGCCGCATCGTTCCTCCGGAAGCCATGGAAGAAGCCCTGGCGCCCCTGCCGGTGGCGTCTCTGCGACTCGGTGAGGAGACCGTCGCAGCCTTGCAGAAGATGGGCCTGAAGCAGGTGGGAGACCTTCTGGCTGCACCACGCGCGCCGCTTGCCCGCCGTTTCGGTGCGCAGCTGCTGCTGCGGCTCGACCAGGCCGTCGGCCTTGCCGAGGAACCGATTTCGCCCCGCCGGCCGGTCGCGCAATTGTCGGCCGAGCGGCGGCTGCCCGAACCGGTGCAGGCGGAAGCCGATATCCTGCAGCTGGCCGGCCGGCTTGCCGAAACGCTGAAGCCGGCGTTGGAAGCGCGAGGTGTCGGCGGCCGTTCCTTCGAACTTCTGCTTTTCCGTGTGGATGGAGCGGTCTTCCGCGTTGCCGCCGGCGCATCGCAGCCGCTGCGGGAACCAAGCCGGATCGCCAGCCTGTTCACAGAGCGCTTCGGCGCCATTCATGACGATCTCGATGTCGGCTACGGCTTCGAGATCGTCCGTCTCAATGTGCTTCAACATGCGGCTTTCGATGCGATGCAGGGCGATTTCGTCGGAGAGGGCCGCCAGGATAGTTCGCTTTCAGCCTTTGTCGATCGGGTGGCCGCACGGCTCGGACCGGATTGCCTGCAGGGCTTCGAATTGCGGCAGAGCCATATCCCCGAGCGGGCCGTACGGCCGCTGCCGGCCATGACCCTCCTCGCTTCGATGCGACGCACAGGTAAGGAGGATGCCGGGCATGGCTTCCTCCGCGGCGAACGGCCGCTGCGGCTGTTTCGCATGCCGGAACCGATCGAAGCTATTGCCGCCGAAGTGCCCGATGGCCCTCCCCGGCAGTTCCGCTGGCGACGGGTCATGCATCGGGTCAGCCGGGCCGAAGGGCCGGAGCGGCTTTCGGCGGAATGGTGGGTCGAGGAAAAGGAAGAGCCTGCCCGCGATTATTTCCAGGTCGAGGATGAGGAGGGGCATCGTTTCTGGCTGTTCC
>NZ_JAUQTZ010000192.1:0-9188 GCF_059803845.1 Rhizobium sp. UFLA01-1127
TCGGGGCAACTGTTGTGTAGTCGGCCTTCACATAGGCATCGTCGGTGGATTCAATGAAGCGGCCGACGGTCCAATAATGATAGCCGAAGTCGGCGGCGAAGGCGACGCCAGCCAGCAATGCAGCAACAAGCACTCCGCGCTTGAGAAGCCTGCGGCCTGTTCCCGGTGCCTTTGCGGCTACAGGGGCGGGCGTTTCGGCAATGGGGGCCTGCGGTGCTTCGGCGGCGGGAGACTTTGCCACTTCGCCTGCCGGCGCGGTATCGGCCTGGCTTGCATTTTTGAACGCCTCGTTACGGGGTATCTCGACCATCATCCGTTTCCTTCAATATCGCCGGCCCTTTGCATGGGGCCATTTTTGATGCGATGAAGATGCGTCCGAACGATCCTTCTGATAATCTCCTGAAATCTGGAAGGATCATAAACTCACAGTGGATAATCCGGGGACAACATGGATCGGTTGACCAGCCTCACAGTCTTTGGCCGGGTGGTGGAATGCGGCGGCTTTTCGGCCGCGGCTCGCCGGCTCAACATGTCCGTCACCATGGTGGGCAACCATGTGCAATCCCTGGAGGACCGCCTCGGCGTACGGCTTTTGAACCGGACCACGCGTAAGGTCAGCCTGACGGAAACCGGCAAATATTACTACGAGCGATCCTCGCAGATCCTTTCCGACCTTGAGGAGGCCGATCGGGCGGCAGGCGCCCTCAGCACCATGCCGCGCGGCACGCTGAAGATCTATACCAGCAGTGCCATCGTGCGCTTCCTGCTTCCGGTCATTGACGAATTCATGAAGCAGTATCCCGCGATCTCTCTCGATTTCGATGTCGGCGAACGGTCGATCGACATGATCGAGGAGGGCTACGATCTGATGATACGTACGCTGCCTGCGCCCGATTCGACGCTCGTTGCCCGCAAGCTTGCACCATGGCGCCACATGCTCGTCTGCTCGCCCGAATATAGGGATACGCATGCCATGCCGAAGGTGCCGGCCGATCTCGTGGAGCACAATTGCCTGCAATATACCTATTACCCCTATGGGGATGAATGGCGTTTCGAGAATGCCAATGGCGACCCCGTGGGTGTCAAGATTGCTGGCAACGTCGTCTCCAATAGCGCCGAGACGCTGCGGTTTCTCCTGGCCAGCGGGCAGGGCATCTTCCTTGCGCCGAGTTTTATCGTTTTCGATGAGGTTGCCGCGGGTCGTCTCGTGCGCATCATGCCTGATTATCGGGCCGTGGAGTTCACCATCAGCGCGATTTATCCGAACCGCAGCCATTTGCCGACCAAGGTTCGACTGTTCATAGATCTCCTTGCCGAGCGTTTTGCCGAACATCGCAAATGGATGACTTGACCGATCCGTCTTCGCCATCTCTCTGCTGCCGGAAGACTGCGATGATAGGGATGTCGCCCGCACCTTTGCTCCTCATCGCGGCAGTCTCGACGAACACGAGCGCAACTTACCCCGCCAATCGATTTGGCGATCCGGCTCCGCCAGCTTCAGTCCATGGCAATGGGAAGGGGGCGGTAGATGGTTGTGCGTTCTTTGCACGCCGCTCAAGTAACCGTTCGAACGCATGCTTGATCCTCATCACATGCGGAGTTTTATATTCAAAGCCCGTATTGTGAAGATGTATCAGCATGGAGGCATTGACCTCGAAGACCACAACCCGGCCCTCGGTATCCAGGGAGCAGTCGATGCCGAAGTAATCGAGCCCAACCTCCCGCCGGATCGCATCCAGCGCGGCCATCGCTTTTGTCCCGAAGACGTGACCGGGCTGTTCCAGGAATGCCTGCTCCTCCCGGCGCATCCATTCGATCTCGGCCATGCGCGTTGACGTGTGATGCACTTTCCAGACGTCGCCGACCGCAAGATGATAGGGGAGGATCTCCTCGCCGACGAAGATGAAGCGATACTTGCGATAGAAGCCGTCGGTGGACCTGTAATCGAAGAAATCCGTGAGGTAGAGCGGTTGATCGCCCGCTTCACCGGCAAATGCCTGTAATTCCTGAAGCGTGGAGACCAACTCCATCTTATCGCCGCCGTGGGTGCCGGCGTGGCGAGCAATGAGATTGCAGCTCGGCAGGGTATTGCTGCGCAGGAATTGGCAGAGCGCAATTGCCTCGACGCGGATGGTGGCGGGAACGATCGTGTCCGGGATGGCCGCAAGCCGCTGCGCGATACTTTGGCGATCGGTGCCGAGGATCAGGAGCGGATGATTGATCACCGGCTTATCGAGGCGGCCGACGAAATCGGCGACCTGCGCAACGATGTCTCGCCTGAGATCGGCCTCGGAGACCAGATTAACGACGATGTCCGCATTCACGGCTTTAGGATCGCAATGATGATCCGGCAGCATGAGAACGACATCTGCGTCGTAGGAACTGTCACCGATCAGATCCTCATAAGGTGTGTTCCCTGAAAACGGTGAAAAGAGCAGCAGCGCCCTAAAGTGTGCTGGCTGCCGGCTTGCCTGGTGGCTGCGAGCGACGCCTGCGGCCGCGACGCGACGAAAGTTGTCGAGTGCCTTCTCGGCATTGCCGAGTTCCTGCTCAATGCCCGCACAAAGCAGCAGCGCTTCGCGATTGTCGGGCTCAACGCGCAATGCGGCATGCACATGTCTCCGGGCAAGATCTTTCTGTCCTGTCCGTTTCAAGACATATGCCATATTGTAGAGACATTGAAAGTTTGCAGGCGAGACTTCCAGACCCTTTTCGTAAGCCGCTATCGCATGCCCGAGGTCGTCATGCGTCATGCAGAGATCGCCGAAAAGTAGCCAGGACGAGACATCATTCGGCGATAGTTGGCAACAGCGCATGGCGGACAAGGCCGCGCCTGACACGTCGCCAAGTCCGGACAGCACCTGGCAGCGCTTGGTAAGCGCATCCACATAGTCGTCCTGAAGCTCTATCGCCTTGTCGAGGCTTGGAAGTGCCTCGCGCAGGCGCCCGAGCTGGGCAAGCAGCGCGCCATGATAGTACCAGGCACTTGCATGGTTCCAGCGCCATACCAGAGCCGCTTCGTAGCATTGCAACGCCCGCGTAAGATCGCCGACGGCCTGGCAGGACATGCCAAGGCCCGAAAGCGCCTGGGCGTCACCGGGATTGACGGCAAGAACGGCTTCGAACCACGGAATGGCTTCTTGCTGTCGATCGGCATGCAGTAACAGATAGGCGAGCGTGTTGCAGGCCAGCGGCTGAGTTTTGATGAGGTCCCGCGCGGACAGCAGGTTGTTGATGGCTTCGTTGCTGTTTCCGGAAGTCATTAGGTCGGAAACATGTTGCAGAATTCCGACGAGCGCTGAGGTGGGAGGCGATGCGGCATCTGGCAACAAATTCATAAGAGTGAGCTTTCGTTTAGGGAAAGTGGGGTCATTTCCGAAACGATTCCATCATCGCTGGTCCGGCCATCAGCATGAATGCGGCCGCTATTGCATTTTGGAGATTAAGATTTGCACGGATGACCGCGCCATTACCATGGTAAGGCCGTTCGTAAAGGACGTCCGTCAATTCGATCGGCCGGATCGGAATGACGGCGGAGCATGCTTTGTCTCTGATCTTAGCCTGCTGGTGACAGGACATGGCAAGGCTCGCACGTGGTGGGGAGCCGGCGTTCATCTGCGCACTCGATGCGCGAAGCTATCACCTGCCCTGAAATCGGGAACATCACAGACTGGGAGCTTCCTGCTCGCCGCTGTTTGGCGGCTGTGATTGAAAGGAGGCCAGAAGCAGGCAAGAAAAACAATCAATAATTATAAAAATTACATAAATTTAATTATAGAATCCCACAGCTTGCAGGAGCGCAAGACCTGAATCAAAGATTGCATTATCGGAAATTCGCAATTATTGGGTATATTTACATAGAGGCAAGCGCCGCGAAGAGACCGAACAGCAGTCATGACCGGTGAGCGGGTGTCGAGTTAAAATCCGAGGCCTCTCATCCTTTGGGCGAATGAGCGGGAGCGAAGAAGCCCATCGCGCAGAGGCTCGCTGATTCGCTTCAAATGCGATGGACGTCTCTTGCCCGTGATATCACGATGCCATTTCCGCGTCTTCAAATACTCCATGGCGACAACCGAGTTCGCCGACGGAGCGGCTCAGAACCGCGTGGCTGACGGCATCGATCACCGCATATTTCTCGGCTTGGTAGTTCCAGTATTCTGAGACGAATGTGTGGGAAAGCCAGAAGCTGCTCCTTCCTGCGGCGCCTGCCCAGCCGAGGCTGCCGAATTCGGCTGCCTGTCTGAACAGGCGCTTCAGATGGGCGCTTGAAATCATGAACTGGCTCTGCATGGTCTTTAGGGAAATTGGACCGATCAAAACCTTATCCGCCGCGTAATCGATTACGGTGATGCGCGAGATGAGATAATCCATGACGACGCCGCCGGAGGTCGCCCCGTTGAACAGGTTGAAGGTCGGCCCGGGATTCTTCAGGCGTGTGTTGCCCAGGATGGCGCGGGCGATGATCGGATGCATTTGCCAGATGGCGTTCCCGTCGGCGGCGATCCTTTCCATCCTGTCGCCGCCGTCCAGAGTATCCAGGACGAGAAGATGCGTATGGATCCAGCGGGCCATAAACTCCCGGGTTATCTCGGTCGGCTCGAGGAGAACGATGCGGCGGTCGGAACTTTCCGGCGCGGATCGCACGAACCTGTAGGCGAGCATTTCCTTGAGGAAGGCCGCAGCGGTATTGCGGCTGGCGATCTTGTGCTTGACGGCAAATTCGACGAAACGGCCGTTGTAGAGCCCTGACATCGGATCGTCCGGATAGCCGAGAAAAAGGGCAAAGCCGGAATGCGCCAGCAGCCATCTTTGTTGTGAGGCCAAGATTGAAGCAATGCGCGGATTTTCATTATAAATGGCCATGAGCTCATATGCGCTTTGCAATATGGCTGACAGGAAATGTTTGCTGGCATTAAGCTCTTTTGCCGTAAATACCATGGCGCCGCACTCATTATTTTAGTTTATCTGAAATAAAGGCTGGAAAACTACCGGTGTATTCCTTCCATAATAAAGTTTGTTTGTCCTCTTGTTTTCGTTGTTAAGCTTAAGACGCAAGCCGACATTATTGAAAAACAGGTCTTTCCTAAAGAAAGAGGACGACGGCAAGCCGCTATCGGCTGCCCGGTTCGAAGAATGGAAAGGCTATTTGACACTGGTATCCGCAGATTTCATTGCGGCGAATGCTTCGGGAAAGCCGTCGAGCGACAGTTTGATCGGAACGTTCTTGCCATCGGGCGTGGCGACAATGACCGTGGCAACGGGTTTTGTCTTCATCGCGTCGAGCATGGCGTCTTCGACATTGCCTTCCACGAGGCAGCCCTGCGATGTGCAGCGGCTCAGAGCCATCATCGTGGAATAGGCGCCGCTGACGTTGATCTTGACGCCCGGCTTCAGGGCTATCCCGAGCGGCACGGCAATTTGTGCGGCGGTCGATTTGCGATCCGCCGACGTTGCCAGACTCATGACCATGACGACTTGTTTCTTGTCTGGCGAAAGGACGGCGCCGGAAACCTGGCAACGTCTTACCTTCGAAATCTCGGCGCATTGCAGGCTCCACGCTTTCGCCTTGCCGTCGCCGGGGGCGGTGACTGCTTGCGCCGGTTCCTTGGCTGCGCGCGAGGGGCCTGCGGACGGGCGCCGCCGGCTGCCGGTATTGTCGATCAAGCCGCCATCCTCCTGCGACGAACCGTTGAGGATCGGCGCTCCCGTGGTCGATCGCGAGGCCGGTGTCGAAAACATCGGGCCGGTCGATTCCTGCGCGACAACGCCGCCGGTATCCACCAAAGCAAGGATCGTCACAACAGCGATCCCCGCAACGCCCATCTTGACTGACATCTAAACTTCTCCAATGTTAATCATATCCAAGGTTTCTGTTCCACGGAACTTAGTCAAAGTCAAACTTGCCAATTAATCTCGACTAGTGCGGTAACTACTAGAAAATCGAGAGGGAATAACTCCAAATATAAACGGGAAACACGAAATTGTTCGGAAATAATAAGAATTTTGCTTTACTTTGCGTAGTATTGGCTACCATTTCCGCTAACGGCGCTGCCGCTCAAGCCTACATCCAGCAGGTGTCACCTGGCGACAGGCAGGCCTATGTCGAGCAGACGCCCGCGACAGCCCGGCCGATGGAAGCGCCGCCGCCCTCTTCGAAAAGAACGGCTTCCTTGGCAGGAAAGGCGCGCCATAAGGCGGGCAGGGCAAACCTCAATCCATTCCCGTCCGTTGGCAAAGGTTCCACCGCCATTGTGCAGGCCGAAGGCAATGCCGCGGAATGGCCAACAGTCGGCCGCGGTGCCGTGAATAGATGATCCAAGTATTATTCAGTAAATAAATTCTGGAAGATGTGATGTAGTCTTCTTCATTTGTGCTGAAATGAAAAAAGCACCCAAAAATGAGATTCTGGAATCGCAAAAAATTAGTGATACGTCACCGCCATCGCTTATTCGCGTAATGCAGATGGGGAAAGACGGTTGCGTTTGAATATATGTTCTTAAGTCGAAGTCATAATTGGGACCATGAGTTCGCATTTTTCGAAACGATATTGTTTTGTATTGAAGGCGAAGCGAGGCGTGTTTCAATTTACTTGAGAGCGAGTGTTCAAAGGTGGCCTTGATGCCTTCGATGCATTGCGTAGTTTCGGGGGAATCATGAAGGCCCATCTTGTAATTGCATCGCTCGCCGGCACGCTGCTGCTCGCCGGGTGTCAGACCGGTCAGAAGCTCGACACGCCGGCTGCCGCGCTGACGTCGCCGACGAAGACGACGGCGAAAGTGGTCGCGCTGCCGCGTGCCGAGATGCCGGTCGATGTTGCGGTTTACGATTTCCCCGATCTCACGGGCCAGGCAAAGCCGAATGACAGCTTCGCGGAATATAGTCGCGCCGTAACTCAGGGCGGCGCAGATATTCTGATCGATGTCCTGAAGAAGACGGGCGAAGGAAACTGGTTTCGCGTCGTTGAGCGGTCAGGCCTGAAGAACCTCGTGCAGGAACGCACGCTTATTGAAAACACTCAGAAGTCCTACGGACAGAAGAGCGGCCTGCCGCCGGTCCGTTTCGCCGGGATTATTTTGCAAGGGGGGATCGTCGGCTACGACTCCAACGAACTGACCGGGGGTGCCGGCGCGCGCTATCTCGGCATCGGCGGCGATATGCAATACCGCTCCGATGTGGTGACTGTCAGCTTGCGTGCGGTCAGCGTTCAAACCGGCGAAATCCTGGCTTCGACGACGACGACGAAACAGATATTTTCCGTTCAGGTTAAGGGCAGCGCCTATAAATTCGCAACCGCCAATGAATTGCTGGAGATCGAACTGGGCCAGGCGCGCAATGATCCTGGGGCGCTTGCTGTCCGTGAGGGCATCGAGCTTGCAGTCGTTTCCCTGGCCGTTGACGGCGTGAAGCAGGGTCTATGGCATCTGAGGGATCGTTCCCAGGAGGCGGATTTCATAGCCTCTTTCGAGAAGAAGTATCGCGATATGCCGCTGTCCGGTTCGTGACCGGCCCGACCGATTCGGCAATACAATTTAAAGCTGATTTGAATACTGTCTTAAGATCAAGGCGCTGTCGAATCACGAGGTTCGACAGTGCCTTTTTATGCGTATTATTCGGACATATTTTGCGATGTTCATAATATAGTTTTCTAAAATTCAGTTTTCTCCTTCAGCTATTAGGGAAATTAGAAGCTCATTTTTGGGTCTAATATTTCCGTAGTTAACTATTTATTATTTCTTATTCTTTGCCACCTTGCGAAGATACATTTCAGAGTGGTAGTAAACGGATCGTTAACGCTTTGATGTTTGGAGCCTGGCGCCTGATCTCGCCGCTCCAGCTTATGAGGGAGAAGTCCATGAAATTCTCGACAAAACGGGCAGCACTTCTTGCAGGGGTTGCTGCCATTGGTCTGGCGAGCGGCGCTGCCGCTGCCGATTTCGACAAAAGCAAGGGCAATGAGGCCTTCATCGGCCAGCTTGACGACCACAACTTTGCCTATCTGTCCCAGGCGGGCCTGTTGCCGAACGGCGGTCCGGAAGCTCAAGCGGGCGCCAACGGCGGCTTCGTCTATCAATACGGCAGCAGCAACGTGTTTCTGCCGCTCATCGACGGCAAGCCGGCGGACGCACAGCAGGGCAGCAGCGTTCTCGGTGTCATGCAGCTCGGCAAGAACAACTTCGTCGGCAACAACTTCCTGCAGAGCGGCGAGAACACGGCCGGTATCGCCCAGTTCGGTGCGCAGAACGTCGTCGACAAGTTCCAGCAGGCCGGCATCGGTAATCGCGCGGCCATCTTCCAAGGCGGTTATGCCAACCTGGCCCGCACGCTTCAGGATGCTGGCAACAGCGGCAACGACTCGGGCATCGTCCAGATCAATCCTTTCGACACGCTTGCCGGCAATGTTGCCGAGAACGACCAGCTCGGCAGCAATTCCGGCGCTTCTTTCGCCGCAATCCTGCAGGCCGGCGCGCTGAACGTCGCACTCAACACCCAGCAGGACCAGAAGGGTTCGAACGCGTCCATTCTGCAGAACGGTTTCTCCAACGTCGCCGCAAACACTCAGTTCGGCACACTTCAGAAGGGAAGCGACGGCAATA
Organism: Rhizobium sp. UFLA01-1127; assembly: GCF_059803845.1. NCBI lineage: Bacteria > Pseudomonadati > Pseudomonadota > Alphaproteobacteria > Hyphomicrobiales > Rhizobiaceae > Rhizobium > Rhizobium sp. UFLA01-1127. The sequence continues at coordinate 8,595 of NZ_JAUQTZ010000192.1, forward strand.
CCGCCGGTATCATTCAGAGCGGCACGGGCAACAACGCCCTGAACAGCCAGAGCAATTCCCAGGACGCGAATGCCGCCATCGTTCAAGACGGCATCGGCAATCAGGCCGTCAACGTTCAGAACAATGTCGATCCGACCTCGGCTTCGGTCATTCAGAGCGGCTCCGGCAACGTGGCTACAAATCTGCAGAACAACACCACCGAATCCAGCAGCGCCATCGTTCAATCCGGCACGCAGAACGCATCCGTAAACTCGCAGAACGGTGTCGATCACGCCAGTGCCGCCGTATTGCAGGATGGGGCCAACAACACCAGCCTCGTCACGCAGCAGAACGGACAGAAGATGTCGTCCGTCGTAATCCAGAAGGGCAACCGCAACGCGGCCGCCATGCTTCAGTCCGGCAGCAATGGCGCCGGTGCGAGCACGACCCAGTCCGGCAACGACAACAATGCCGGCACGGTCCAGCTTGGAAGCGCTGCTGCAAGCGCATCGATCGTTCAGACCGGCAACAGCGGTCAGGCCCTTAACAGCCAGTTCGCGTCCAATGGCGCCGAGGCTGGTATCGTCCAGGGCGGCACCGCCAACCAGGCAGCCA
>NZ_JAUQTZ010000193.1:0-9169 GCF_059803845.1 Rhizobium sp. UFLA01-1127
GTGTCGATCTCGGCATCGAGCCGGAGCAGGCCAATATCGTCACCTCGGCAAGCGATGCGCGGCGACTGATCGGCGAGATGGGATCGCGGCGGCTGCGCATCGTGCTTGATCCGGCCAATCTTTTCGAACAGGCGACGCGGACGCAAGCCCGGGCGATCATTGAAGAGGCGGTCGAAATCTCGGCCGGTCACATCGCGCTCGCACATGCCAAGGATCGGCACAGCGACGGCCGTTTTGCCACGGCCGGGCGGGGCGTGGTGGACTTTGCCGATTTTATCGCGCGGCTGCGCTCGGTGAATTTCGACGGACCGCTCGTGACGCATGGTCTTTCGGCTTCGGAAGCATCCGGTGTCGCCGGCTTTCTCAAGGCGCTGATCTGATGGGAAAGAAATCGTTCAAGTGCGGCGATGCGGAACTTGCCGTCTATGTGGATGGTGAGGGACTCCCGGTCGTTTTCCAGCACGGTCTTGGCGGTGATGAGGCGCAGGTGGCACAGAATGTCCCAGCCTTGGGAGATATTCGCCGACTGACGCTGGAATGCCGTGGACATGGCGCATCCGCGCTCGGCAGCAAACGCCCTTTTTCGATCCATATGTTTGCCGAGGATGTTCTGGCCGCGGCCACCGAGTACGGGTTCGATCGCTTCATCATCGGCGGCATTTCGATGGGAGCAGCGATTGCCCTACACCTTGCCCATCGTCACGCTCACCGGATCGCAGGGCTCGTTCTTGTGCGGCCCGCCTGGACCTTCGAGGCATCGCCGGACAATCTCGCTCCGATCCGAGCCGTTGCGGCCCTGATCCGTTCCCACCCGGTCGATGAGGCCAAAGGGCGCTTTGTCTCCTCTGAAACAGGACAGAGGATCGCCTCGGAAGCACCGGACAATTTCTCTTCCCTGCTCGGCTATTTCGATAGGCCGGAAGCCGTGGCTTTCGCGTCGGCACTGGCTGATATCGCTGCAGACGGGCCTGATGTTACGCAAGCGGCTGCCGCCGCCCTTGCCATGCCCACCCTCGTTATCGGCAATCGGCACGATGCTATCCATCCGCTCGCTTGCGCGCAGACGCTCGCCAACGCCATTCCCGGCGCAAGCCTTGTCAAAGTTGCCGCCAAGGCCATCGACAAAGACAGGCACTTTGCCGAGGTCCGGGATGCCATCGCGCATTTTCTAGCATCTCAAACACTCCGGAGCTTCGTTCCATCATGACGTCCAGACCTCTTTCCGGCCCGGCGGCCATTGCAGCACTTCCCCGCAACAGGCTTCTAGCCGAATTCTCGCTCTGGTCGGCCGATCTTGCCAATATGGAAACCGACCTCAAGCGCATAGAACCTTATGTCGACCTGCATCATATCGATGTCGCCGATGCGCGCTTTACGCCGGGCTTCCTGTTCTTTCCGGATTTCGTCGCGCGCATCGCCAAGTCGACCGCAAAGCCGATCCATGTTCATCTCATGGTCGAGGCTGAAATCGTCGAGGAGCAGACGCGCCAGTTCATAGAGGCGGGTGCGGATCTGATCAGCGTTCATGCCGAAAATGGCGATGCCGGCTTGCGTGCAATCGCGCTTGCCAAGAAGCTGGGTGCCGAAGCCGGCGTGGTGCTGCGGCTGGAAACCCCTGTTTCGGCGATCGAGCCTTTCATCGATCATGTCGCCTTCGTAACGCTGCTTGGAACATCGATCGGCGTCAAGGGACAGAGCCTTTCCGAAAAGGCATGCGACCGGCTGATCGAAGCGCGTTTCCTGCTGAGGAAGGCAGGCCGCGAGAATCAGATCATACTCGCGGCCGATGGCGGCATTCGCGAGCAGACAGTGCCGCTTCTGCGCCAAGCCGGGGCGCAGACCGTCGTTCTCGGCTCGCTGGCATTCGGCGACAAGAACCTCGGCGCCCGGATCGCCTGGCTGCATGGACTGGAGAGCCGGGTTTCGTGAAAAAGGTCGCTCTGGCATTCGATCTCGGTGGAACGGAGCTTCGCGCCGCGCTTGTCGATGATACGGGTTGCCTTTTGTCATTCGCGTCCCTGTCGACGGATGCAGCCGGAGGGCCTGCTGCCGTCATCCGACAGATCGAACTGCTGGCCGAAACCGTACTGGCCGAAACGCCCGATCTTTCTCCGACCGGGATCGGGATCGGCGCGCCCGGCCCACTCGATCCGGAGGCCGGCATCGTCATCGCGGCACCGACCTTGGTTGGATGGTATGAGGTTCCGCTGGCCGACATTCTCCACCGTCATTTCCAGCTGCCGGTACGGCTTGAAAACGATGCGAACGCCGCAGCGCTTGGCGAATGGAGATACGGCGCCGGCCGTGGCGCGGAATCGATGGTGTTCGTTACCGTATCGACCGGTATCGGAGGCGGCGTGATTGCCAATGGCCGGATACTGCACGGCAGACGGGGCCTGGCTGCCGAGATCGGCCACATGACGATCACGAGCGAGGGCGAGCGGTGTTTTTGCGGCGCGGTGGGTTGCTTCGAAGCCGTCGCCTCCGGCACGGCGCTTGGCAGACGGGCAACCGCCCGCACCAGGGCTTTCGACGGATCGGTGCTACGCTCGCTCGCCTGCGATACCGACGTCACAGGACGACATGTCGTCGAAGCCGCACGAAACGGCGACGCAGAGGCGCTGGAGCTGCTGAATGCCGAGGCGCAGTGGCTTGGGATCGGCTTTACAAATCTGCTCCATCTCTATTCCCCCGACGTGCTGGTCATGGGCGGAGGAATTTCGCACGGCTTCGATCTTCTGCACGATCAAATGGTGATGACGGTTCGCGAGCGGGCCATGCCTGTCTATCGCGACGTGCCGATCGTTGCCGCACAGCTGGGGCGGCATGCCGGGCTGATCGGCGCAGCCAGTCTCATCTTCGACGGCTACGGAGAGACCGGCCTCAAGCCCACGCCCGAATAGCCGGGATGATCGGGAATTCCACGCAAAGTTTGAGTTGACCGCTTTCGATAGCGAGGCGACACTTGCAACCTGCAGCAAGGCAGGAGGAAAAGCGATGGAAGAGCCAGACCGCTGGCGCCAGATGGCAAGCGCACCGAAAGATGGCAGCCGGATTCTCGTTACGATCCACCCCTCCGAACAAGGGCCGGCAGAAGTTGATCTCGCCTATTGGTCGAATGGCGATCAGTTCGGTTCAGAAGGCTGGCGCGCCTCCGATTCCTCGCCCGGCCGTATCATCGAATATGCCGAGCCGGAATTGAAATGCTGGATGCCGATGCCGCTCGCTAATCTCAACCGCACCTCGATGCCCTCGCCGTGGGAGGGCGACGACGCCCAGCAGCTCGACGGCTCCGGAATTTAAAGCATGTCGCGCAAAAGTGTGCAGCGGTTTTGCGGCAACGAGATGCGCAAAATCGAAGACCTAAGGCGTGAAAGGCGAATCTGAAAGATCGCGACGCGCTTTAGGAACTCGCGTCGCCGTGTTGTGAGGATTCAATGCTCAACGGATGGAAAAATCCGGCTGAGCTGATTGTGCCTGCAGCTTGCGGATCGCCCGGAGCATTTCCGGGAAATGCTGTTCCGTCCGGAATGCGTCGGGAAATAAGAAGATGGAGCATTTTCGCGATGGACGAAAAGCGGTGAGTGTTCTGGATGATCGAGGCTTTTTCGCGGTATGGTACGATGATCGACGAAAAGAAACTTGAAGAGCGCTTGGCCGTGGTCGAAGCGGCCAGATCCTGGAGCCCGCGCGTCGTCTCGCGGCTGGAGATGCTCCTGCGCTCGGGCACGGACGAAGCACTTTATCGCATCAATCCGATCGAATTCGCCAGGGAAAAATCGATTGCCGAGCCCGAAGGGATCGATCTTTTCCTCCATGCGTGCGTGGCTGGGCTATTCGATATGGACTGGCTGCTCGTTTGTCCAATGTGTTCGGATGTTGTCGAAAGCTTTCGAAGCCTGCGTAAACTGCACACGCATTTCCACTGCCACCTCTGTCAAAGCGATTACGATGCCGCGCTGGACGATTACATTACGGTGACATTTACGGTTTCCCCCACGGTGCGCAGCATCCGCTTCCATAGACCGGATGCGCTTTCGGCCTGGGATTACGTCTTCCACTATAAACTGACGTCGGGCGGCATGTTGCCCGACGGCGTGCCATGGAGCGAGGCCGCCAAACAACTGGTGAGGTTGCTCACGCGCATAGAACCGGGCTCTACGCTCAGTCTTGAGGTCGATGCCGTCGAAGGCGCGCTTTTGGGCCAGGATTTCGAAAGCGACGCTCAATTTCTTTTCCCGGTCGCAAGAGGGGCCGATGCAGCGTTACCGCATGTGCCCGTCACACTCGACGGCGGTCAATGCATGGCTGCCCCGGCAAACATCGCTCCGGGCAAGGTGGCGTTCGACGTTCACAATGCCGGCAAGCTGCCGGTGATATTCGGCATCCTGCAGCTTCCGGTGGCCACGTTTCAGCGCCAGAAGCTTCACTTCGGGCCGTCCTTATCCGGCAAACGGCTGCTGACGACGCAAACCTTTCGCGACTTCTTCCGCTCGGAGGTGATTGGCGCGACCGAAGGGATTGCGGTTCTCGACGTTACCCTCGTATTCACCGATCTCAAGGGCTCTACGGCGCTCTACGAGCGGATCGGCGATCTCAACGCCTATATTCAGGTGCAGCGGCACTTTCAGCATCTTCTCGACGTCACCGTTCGGCACAATGGCGCGGTCACCAAGACGATCGGTGACGCCGTAATGGCGGCGTTTCTGACCTCGGCGGATGCGGTGCGGGCAGCACTTGATATGCGCGAGACCGTGGAACAACTGAATTGGGACCGCCCGCAACGTGATTTCATTCTCAAGATCGGCGTGCATCGAGGGGCTGCGATCGCCGTCACGCTCAACGAGCGGCTCGATTACTTCGGCCAGACGGTGAATATCGCAGCCCGGGTGCAAAACCTTGCCGATGGTGACGAGATTTGCATCACCGGAGATGTTTACCGTGCACCGGCGGTGGCGGAAATTATCGCGCCATATCCGATGGTAAAAAGCGAGGCGGAACTCAAGGGCGTCAGCAAAGCGATATCGGTCTATCACTTGGCCCGGTTAGAAACCGGTCTGTGAAGCGGCATGAGCCCTGCCGCCAAATCATGTGACCGGGGCTACCATGAACATGCGCAGCTATCTAGGCTTGCATCTTGTCCTGTTAGACGAAACCCACACTTCCAAAGACTGCCGGAAACAACAGCAGCATTCGAGAAAGAATGCTTCCATTTACGCTATTGAAGGATCGGAACCATCGAAGCGGTATTACAATCTCCCTCCATGACAAATTTGCGAGTTGAGCGAATAGCTTGGCTTAATCGGAATGGCCGAATAGTAGCCATGCACAGACTGTTAGCTTCTCCGCGACGAAGGCGCGAAAACCACCATTCTCAAAAGGGCCGGGCAGCATAGCCTGGAAACTGCAGGTTCTCAATCGTTGGTGCGCGAGCGCCGCAACGCCCTATCGGCGATGCTCTATTTGAAACCCTAATCCCGATGAAAATTCACAGCCGCTAGCGATAAGTCAGATCCGAATTTCACCTCCAGTTTGCCACCCACGAGAACCTCCCTTCGCATGGCAATGCTGATCGCTTTTTCCTGATGCCGCGCCTGTTCACGGGCGCCTGGAGTATCGCGCCACGAGCGACGATCAAGGCATTCATGTCGAAAGGGCCTTACCGTTCTCGATCTCAGACAGCCGACGGGAACGGCCACTATTGACAAGCTACTCAGTATGTCCCTTGATATGTGGCATCCGAGATAATAGACACATGTCCATAATATCGGATTTTAAAATCTTCACCAAGGGGAACAACCATGAGCATTACTTTTCGCGCCGGCCTAATGTCGCTGGTCGCCGCCGCACTCCTTTCTTCCACGCCCGTTCTCGCCGATGGCAGCAAGCTTGATGAGGTGCTGGCGCGCGGTCACCTTGTACTTGGAACCGGCAGCACGAACGCGCCCTGGCACTTCAAGAGTGCGGATGACAAGCTGCAGGGCTTTGATGTCGATATGGGCCACATCATCGCCAAAGCCCTCTTTGGCGATCCCGACAAGATCGAATATGTCAATCAATCGTCTGATGCCCGTATTCCCAACATCACGACGGGCAAGGTCGATATTACCTGCCAGTTCATGACCGTCACCGGCGAGCGCGCTCAGCAAGTTGCCTTCACCATTCCCTATTATCGAGAAGGCGTCGGCCTGATGCTGAAGGCGGGTGGGCAATATGCCGACTATGCGGCGCTGAAGGCAGCGGGCTCATCCGTCACCGTTTCAGTTCTTCAGAATGTCTATGCGGAATCCATGGTCCATGCCGCCCTGCCCGACGCGAAGGTCGACCAGTATGAATCCGTCGATCTGATCTATCAGGCGCTGGAATCAGGACGCGCCGATGCGGTTGCCACCGATCAGTCGTCGCTCGCCTGGTATATGACGCAGAACCCTGACCACTATAAGGATGCAGGCTATGGATGGAACCCTCAGACCTATGCCTGCGCGGTCAAGCGTGGCGATCAGGACTGGCTGAACTTCGTCAATACCGCCCTGCATGAAGCCATGACCGGCGTTGAATTCGAAAGCTACGCCAAGTCCTACAAGACCTGGTTCGGCAAAGATCTTGCACCGCCGCAGATCGGCTTTCCGGTCGAATACAAGTAACAGCATAGCGGAGCGGGCATTCCCCGCTCCGCCTGCCTGAAAAAGGGATAGCCCGCATGGGTTACACGCTGAACTTTTCGGCCGTCTGGCGCAACTTTGATTTTCTTCTGAGCGGCCTGGCGCTCAGCCTCGGCCTTGCGATCATCTCGATCCTCATCGGCGCGATGATCGGCCTTCTGCTGGCCTTCGCATTGACGTCGAAGAGCCGTATCGCTGTCATGCCGGCACAGGCCTATGTCACCATCATCCGCAACCTGCCGATCCTGGTTCTGGTGCTCTTCGTCTTCTTTGCCCTGCCGCAGTTGGGCTTCCGCCTGGATAAGGTGAGAAGCTTCGTGCTAGTGCTTTCCGTTTATTCGGGAGCCTACCTGGCAGAGGTATTCCGTGCAGGATTGCTATCGATTCCGAAAGGCCTGACCGAGGCGGGTCTTTCCATCGGATTGACATCCATGCAGATCCGCGGATCCATCATCGCCCCATTGATGCTGCGCAACGTCCTGCCGTCATTGTCTTCGACGATCATCTCCTTGTTCAAGGACACGTCACTAGCGGCAGCCATCGCCGTGCCGGAACTGACCTTTGCCGCCCGCAAGATCAATGTCGAAAGCTTCCGCGTCGTCGAGACCTGGCTCGTCACCTCGGCTCTTTATGTCGCAACCTGTTTCCTCATCGCCGCCCTGATGCGCTTGGTCGAGCGCCGGCTGGCTCTGCCCAGGTAAGGTCGAATGTCGCACACATTTCTCGAACAACTCTGGATCGCCCGCTACGTCATATTGAATGGCGTCGGCGTGACCGTCTCGATCTCGCTGCTCGCCATCCTTGCCGGCTCCGTGCTCGGTGTTTTCGTCGGCTTGGCGCTTGTTTATGGCGGCGCCATCCTGCGCCTTGTGACGCGGGCCTACTCAGATGTCATCCGCGGCACGCCTGTGCTGGTGCTCGTGCTGGCAAGCTATTACGTTTCGTCCGCGGTAGGTCTTGATTTGGGACCGCTCTCCGCAGGCGTGCTGGCTCTTGCGATCTTTTGCTCGTCCCATGTCGGCGAAATCGTGCGTGGCGCCCTTCAAGCCATCCCCAAAGGTCAGACGGAGGCAGCAAAGGCGATCGGGCTCACCTTCACCCAGACCTTCACTTCGGTCCTGTGGCCGCAAGCGATGCGCCAATGCCTGCCGGCCTGGGTGAATACGGCGGCCGAGATGGTCAAAGCCTCGACACTTCTTTCCGTGATCGGCGTCGCCGAACTGCTCCTGCGCACGCAGGAGATCATTTCCCGTAATTTCATGAGCCTCCAGTTCTATTTCCTGGCTGGCGGGCTCTATTTCATCGTCAACTTCGGTATCGAGCGCTTCGGCAAATATGTCGAGCGCAAGACCGCACTGCCGTCCTGAGGAGATCGGAGCGATGGGTAAAACGATTCTAGACATTCAGGGCCTGCACAAGACCTATGGCCAGAACGAGGTTCTGAAGGGCGTCGATTGCACCGTGCAGGAAGGTGAGGTCATCTCGATCATCGGCTCGTCGGGCTCCGGCAAGACGACGATGCTGCGCTGCATCAACATGCTGGAGGAATTCCAGGGCGGCAAAATCAGCCTCGATGGCGAGGAGATCGGCTATCATGTCGATGGTGGTACCCGACGCCGCAAGAGTGAGAAAGAGATCGCGCGCCAGCGCGCACTCACCGGCATGGCCTTCCAGCAGTTCAATCTTTTTCCACACATGACTGCCGCCGAGAATATCATGCTCGGCCTCGTCAAGGTGAAGAGGATGTCGAAGCCGGCGGCGCGCAGCGTCGCCGAAAAATGGCTCGACCGCGTTGGCCTTGCCGCGCGCGCCAATCATTATCCAGGCCAGCTCTCAGGCGGCCAGCAGCAGCGCGTCGCCATTGCCCGAGCCATCGCCATGGCGCCGCGGCTGATGCTGTTCGACGAGGTAACCTCGGCTCTCGACCCAGAACTGGTTGGCGAAGTTCTTCAAGTCATCAAGGGCCTAGCTGCCGACGGTATGACGATGCTGCTTGTCACCCATGAGATGCGTTTCGCCTACGAGGTCTCCTCGCGCGTCATCTTTATGAACCAGGGAGTTATCTGCGAAGAAGGAGATCCGAAGGACATGTTCGTGCGCCCGAAGACGGAGCGGCTTGCCGAATTCCTCAAATCCTCGAGTTTCAATTGACAAGGAGGAAGAGAGCGGCGCAAGCGTTGCATCATCGCACGCGTGAATGCTATCGCGGCGTCTTGCTGAGATTTGGCGGCATTGGCGCCGTGTAACCGGCACAGTGTGCCGGTGCGTCGCAGCGGGCCAGCGGTGGCTGGTTTGGAATAATCGGAGAAAAGCATGGCCGAACCTGAAAACGACGTTGTATCGCGACGCATGCGCGGCCTGGATCGCGCGTTTGAGATCCTGGAGTTTCTGCGGGTGAAGCGCCAGCCCATGCGTCCGAACGAGATTGCTACGGAAATCGGCGCACCACGCTCTTCCATCTACGAGCTCGTCAATCTCCTGCTCGGCCATGGCATGCTCGACTATCA
>NZ_JAUQTZ010000194.1:0-9162 GCF_059803845.1 Rhizobium sp. UFLA01-1127
GCCGCCACGCCCGAATTGCATCATGTGCAACATCCGCAAGCGGATGCTCCACCGTTTCAAGTCGCACCGTATTCCCATCGCTCGATCCCCGGCTCGGATACCGGCGCAGATAGCGTTCGCGCAGGGCGGGGCGGCAGTCATAATCGGCAGCCAACCGCCCGCTGCCCTGTCTCCGCCGCCTGCGGCGGATCGCCGACGGGGTCCGCAAAATAGACCGCCAGCTTGTTGCAGAGGGTAACGAGCGGCATGCCGAGCATGAATGCTGCATGCGTGGAATCTCTATCACAATGATGAGGCGTCTGGAGAATGAGCTTGCGTTCGACATCCTCCATGGTCTGGCCGACAAGGCTGCCCACCTCCGTATCGACCGACCGCTGCCTCGAACAGCCATCGCAAAGATGGAGGGCGATCTCTTCGGTCAGGCGATTCTCGCTTGCCGTCACGATGATGGCATCGGCGGCATGATCACCAAATTCGCAAAAAACATAGAGCCCGGTCTCGTCGTCTATCATCACGCGGCCAACGGCGACCGCGGCGTAATCACGAATAAGAACGTGCGGCGCGGCCCCGCCTGCATAGGTGACGGTCAATGCTCCAGGACTGCCGGAGAAGGCCGTGCGAAGCCGGCTCACCAGCGCGTGCAGCAAGGTTTTCGTCTTGAGCGCGTCTGCGGCTCGTGCGGCTGCGATGCGATACGATGATGTGAAACCAGGCTGCTCCATCACGGCGACACCTGCAGGACCGAGGGTCCAAACCGTGTTCGGCGAAGGTTGAGTATCGAAGTTGCGATCGTGTCCGTCACGCTAACGGCAGGAGTAGTCATCCCACCCCCCGCAGAATGGCCTTGCCCTTGCGGCGCCGAAGCTGCGCCAACGAAACCGGCTTCGACAGCAGAAACCCCTGCACATGCGTTGCGCCAGACTCTCTTGCGACATCGAGCTGGGAGTTCGTTTCAATCCCTTCCACGACGACGAAGGGAGCAAAGCAGGACGCAAAGCCCACGAGATGAGAGAGGCTGTCGCTTCCATCGCGGCCGCGCCTGTTGTCGCGGGTGAAGGCAGCATCGATCTTGACGATATCGGCAACGATCTGCAGCAGCGACACCGGCGTGGCAAAGCCGGATCCGAAATCGTCGATTGCGATACGGCAGCCGAGGGCACGGATCATCTTCACGCGTTCGATCGATGCACCGGCGATCGGGTAGCTTTCCGTGATCTCGATGATGAGCCTCGATGCAAGCTCGGGCTGACGACTGATGCGGCTGAAAACATCGGCAAACCGCTCGGGACGCGACAGGCTGGCGGCAGACAGATTGAATCCGAGAACCAGCCGCCCGTCCTCCGCCAAGGCAGAGAGCACCATATCAAGAATGCGCAGATCCACATCGAACCAGCGATCCTGCCGCTCGAGAAGCGATACGAAAGTGCCAGCGGCGTGCACGGTGCCGCTCGAATCCGTTACGCGCGCCAGGCTTTCCGCATAAAATGCCTCCTCGGTATTTTCGGCGTCATGGACCCACTGCGCCGCAAAGCCTAAGCCGCCTTCGGCGATCGCTTTTAAAATCAGGGCTCCATACCCGTCTTCTCCGCGGCTCGCATTACCGCTCATCGAACTTCCCTTCGTCAGGGGCTCGGCGATGGAGAGGTGTCCGAAGGTGGAGAACGACGGCTGGAAACAGCGCATGCGGCTCCGAAGAACCGGATTTCTAAAGTTTAGATTCCGTCTCTTCCATCGTCCGGGCACCCTTAAACCCCATGTCACCGAGGTTCCCCTTCATCAAGCTGGAAATATTGCACCGAAACCCTTAGCCAACCTGGTACTCATACGCCAGCGAGCTTATTGTTTAATAGTTGCTAATACACTAATTAACGAAGCGCGGCAAAAGTCAATTGCCACACGATTTTATTATATATAATTAAACTTAGATATTAATGAGCGCCGACGATTGTCCACAGCGCGATGATCAAGGCCACAATCCGCTACGACGCGCAGCCTCGAGCGCCAGGTCCAATGGCGGCAATTCCGTATGCCACAGCCGTTCCCATTCCAGGCTCATGATGCCGGCATAGCCATCTGCGGCAAGCACCGAGCGCAGCGCGGCCATGGGAAACTCCCCCTCGCCCGGCGGCACATAGCTGTAAGGCAGCCTTGGCCCGGGTTTGGAAATGCTGTCCTTCACATGAAGATGCCGCGTGTTGCCGCGAACCTGTTTCCAGGTCTCGGCCGGGTCCTGTCCGCCCTTTCGCCACGTATGATGCGTATCCCATAGAAGCGCGCAATCGGGTGCCATTTCGAGAAAGCGGGCGATGGTATCGGGCAGCGCAAGAAAATCATGGGTCTCGACGATCATATCGGCCCGGAAACCCTCGCGCTTGGCGGTCTCGTTCCACCATTGCAATGTCGATACCGCTTCGGCCATTTCCTCAGTGTCGCCGGTCGTGCCGCCGTCGAAAACCCGAAGCGATCCGACGCCTGCGGCCTCGGCCCAGGGGAGGTAACGCAGGAATTGCTCTTTTGCTTCGGATGTCGCACCGACAAGACGCAACGAAGTATCGAAGGCGCAGACGCGCACGGGAGAGGCTTCCAGCGCCCTGGCAAGTCGATCCGGAGAGCCGAACCTTTCGGTGAAATAGGCGGCGAGATCGAGAGTGCCGCCAAGAGCGCGAATTTCGATGGCATCGATACCATGTCGCGCCGCCAGTCCGAGGGCTTCCTCCAATTCTAGATCGGCACAGCCCAGTGTGGAAAATGCCGACATTATCCGCGGCCCATCGCTATCGATTGAAATCACCACAACCTCCTCCGCCCGGTCGCCTGATGCCGACCGCACCACGCTGGGACGGACAGGCGCCGCCACCGCCGGATATTTGCGGCAGGACATAAGTAACCAAAGGGATAATTAAGGAGCTGACTTCGGCCGTCAAGGCCGATCCCGTATTCAGCTCATAAGGCCGTTCCATCGCCTCGGACCGTGTAGACGCGCGGATATCCAAAATAAATGAAATAGATATCCCTACCAGACGACCGGATGCGTTTCACCCGTCGCGACATTGACGAAGCCCTCCGGCGCCCTTTCCGAGGGGGCGACCAGAACCCAGCGCCAGGGCGCGCAGGTGAGCGTCGCAAAGGAGAGACGCTCGGGAAAACCCGGCCACCAGCGCGGGGAGAAGGTCGGCTCATACATCCAGTCGATCTCGGCCCCGGCCTTATACAGCGTCTGCATCTCCGCATCCAGCTCCTCCGCCGAGCGCGCCGTCATCAGGCCGCCGACTTCGTAATGGACGCGTGCGACGGCCTTTCCGCCCGAGACGAGCACCCAGCCGCCCTGCTGCTCCCTCAGTGTGTTGGCGACCATTGCCATGGCTTCATCGGAGGAGCCGACGACCCAGATATTGTGCTTGTCATGTCCGAGGGTGGCGCCAAGCGCGGTATCCGGCGTGCGCGGTCCGGTGCCGAGCCAGAACATGCGCGCGACCTTGGCTTGCCCGGAAAAGCGGTCGACGATCGCAAATTTGGTGACGTTGCGATCCGGGTCGCGCTGGACCGCACCGTCGCTGATGGGCAGATCCATGGTGATGAAATCATCGGCCCAGTGGAACGGTCGCAGCAGCGCTGCCTTTGCGGTATTAGCTTGCGACGGGGCCGCAATGCGAAAATCCTCGGCCGTAACTGTTCTATCGATCCGGACCGTCTTTGTCGCCCAATCCGGCCAGTCAATCGCAGGCCGAACACCGACGAACGTCTTACCTTCTGAAGCCGGCCTACCATCTGCCCAGACCTTGGCGATCGACAGTGTCTTCACCTCGTCCAGAAGCACGATATCGGCAAAACGGCCGGGCGCAATCGAGCCGACCCAGGGTGTGAGCCGCATATGGCGCGCAGGATTGATCGTCACGCATTGAATGGCGATTTCGGGCGGCAGCCCGTTCTCGATCGCAAGGCGGACATTATAGTCCGTTGCGCCGATCTTCAGCGTATCGGTAGCGCTGCGATCGTCGGTGACGAAGGCGATCTGCGACCAGTCGGACAGGCCCTTCTCGATCAACCCGCGAATGACCTCAGGCAAGGAATGCGGGCGCAGCTCGATGAACAGGCCATGCGTCAGCTTTTCCCAGATTTCGTCGAGAAACCAGCCCTCATGATCGGAAGCGAGACCCGCGCCAGCAAAGGCATTGATGGAAGCCAGGTCGCGCAAGCCTGCACCATGCCCCTCGACGACACCGCGCTGCTCGAACGTGGCGCGGATCATGCCCCAAAGCCGATCGTAAGCCGGATTCTCCGGATTGCTGACAGACGGCCAATCCATGACCTCGTCGAGACCGGCAACCATTAAGCTCTCTTTGAGGAAAGACTTCTGCTCCTCATAGCCGAAGTGACCGCCGCCCCATTCGTAAGCGGTTGGTGGCACAGCCGATCCCGGCAAGGGGAAAATCTTCATCGGCGAGCCGCGGCGGCGCGCTTCCAGCCAGAATTCGAGATTGCGGGCGCCATTCACATTGGAAAACTCGTGACTTGCCTCGCAGGTCCAGGTTACGCCGTGCGGTATGACGAGAGCCGCTTCCCACTCCGGCGTCAGATGCGAACTCTCGATATGCTTATGCGCTTCGCCGAAGCCGGGAACCGCCGAAAGATGCGGTTCGTGCACCCGCTCGCTCACCTCGCCCCGATAGCTGCCGACCGGGCCGACATAGGCGATCCGCCGGCCCTTGATGACTATTTCCTGATCGTCCAGCCAGGTGCGGCTATGCACATCCAGAAGCTTGCCGACACGCAGCAAGCGATCCGCCGAACGGCGGCCGAGAGCGGTCAACGTCAAATCCTGACGGATCAGCACTTCATCCGCCGCATTGACCAGCAGATCGTCAGGAAGGGTCGTTTTCGGGGATGTCATGAAAAGTATGCCTGTCAGTAAAACCGATCAGCGGAGGGTAGAGATGACGAACGAGCCTGTAAAGCTGGCCGATCAAGTCAAGGAAGTCTGGTGATCTCAGCTACTTCCATAAACCTGCATTCGGCGCGCGGCGACGCAGGATATTTCATCCTATGAAATGCAAAAACTTACCACCCTGCCCATTTGTTGGGCTTGTAAAGCGGGTGCTCGAAAAATAGTATCCTCGAAGCTTGAAACATATGCCCGATTTCATTGACCAAAAGGATTTCGAGAATGAAAGGCCTCACCCTTGCCCGCGCAGCGGGATTAACCCTCCTTGCCGCAGCAACCGCGATGCCGGCTTTCGCCCAGGCAAAGACGCTGACCGTTTCCTGGTGGGGATATAATGGCGAGAAGATGCAGGCCAACATCATCGAGCCCTTCAAGAAGATCTGCGGCTGCGATGTCGTCTTCGAGACCGGCAACAATGCCGACCGTCTCAACAAGCTGAAACTGCGCGGCGGCAAGGGCGTCGACGTCATCTATCTCACCGACAGCTATTCGCAGCTCGGCATCCAGCAGGGCCTCTTCCAGGAAGTAGACCGCAGCAAGATCCCGAATCTCGCCGATCTCTACGACATCGCGAGGGCACCGCAGGGCAATTACGGCCCCGCCTATACGATCGGCCGTATTGGAATCGTCTACGATACGGCGAAGGTAAATCCGCCGATCACCTCCTGGAATGATCTCTGGCGCGCCGACCTGAAGGGAGCGATTTCGCTGCCGGGCATTACCACGACTGGCGGGCCGCTGACGGTCCTCGAAGCCGGCAAGCATGCCGGCGTCGATCCTTACGAGGACGCAGACAAGGCCTTCGAAGCCATAGAGGCGCTGAAACCGAATGTCGTCAAGAACTACAATACCGGCTCCGAATTGGTGAACCTGATTTCGACAGGCGAGGCCAAGGTGGCGATCACGCAGGATTTCGTTCTGACATCCCTGCGGTCAGCCGTGCCGACAATGGCCTGGGCCGATCTGAAGGAAGGCGATATCGCCGTCCTCAATACGGTCAATATCCCCAAGGGCTCCGAAAACGTCGAGCTTGCGCACCAGTTCATCAATTTCGTCCTATCGAAAGATGTGCAGCAGGCGGAAGCCGAGCAGGGCGTCGACGCGCCCGTCTCTACGAAGGTCGTGCTGCCGCCGGAAAAAGCCAAACTCTGGACCTACGGCGCCGAGATGATCGCCAAGCTCAGCCGCATCGATTATCAGAAGCTGATCGAGGCGCAGTCGGACTGGGTCGACCGCTGGAACGAAATCTTCGGCATGTAACAGGGCATGCCGCACATTTCTGCGGCGTTCTCACGGAATTCGGTTGATGAAGCAATTGATGAAATGGGGTTTGGCGACGCCAGCGATCCTCGCCGTAACGCTCTTCCTGCTCATTCCCGTGATCATTACGATCGCGGCGACCTTCGGCGAACCCAAGGGGGTGTTTTCCCCCTATGTCGCCTTCTTCTCCAGCGGCTTCCGCCGCACGGTGCTCTTCCGGACGATCGAGGTGTCGCTGGTAACGACGGCGATTTCGCTGATCATCGGCTTCATCGCCGCCTATGTCATCGCGCAGATGCCGGGGCGCGCCAAAAGCGTGATGATCATTGCCGCCGTATTTCCACTGCTGACCGGCGTCGTCGTGCGCTCCTTCGCCTGGCTGATCATTCTCGGCAAGAATGGCATTCTCAACACCATCCTCATGTCGATCGGCGTCATCAGCGAGCCGCTCTCGATGCTCTATACCGAAGGCTCCGTCATCGTTGCGATGGTCTATCTCTTCGTACCCTTGATGATCCTGACGCTCGTCGGCGTGCTCGAGGGCATACCGCAGGATCTCATTCAGGCGGCGACCTCGCTGGGGGCCACGCCGGCCGCGACCTTCCGCCAGGTTATCCTGCCGCTCGCCACACCCGGCCTTATCGTCGGCGCCGTGCTTGTTTTCACCGGCAGCTTCACCTCCTATGCCACGCCGCAGTTGCTCGGTGGCGAAAAGCAGATGATGATGGGCACCTTCCTCTATCAGCGCGCCATGGTCACCTTCGACTGGGTCGGCGCCTCGACGATTGCCGCCATCATGGTCGTTGTGACGATCGGCATTGTCGCGATCATGAGCCGTCTCGCGCGACGGCTGAACCCGATGGCGGTGTGACATGACACGAACGGTCCATCCCGCGCTCATCGCCTTCACGGCTCTTGTCTTTCTGTTCCTTCTGGCGCCGCTCGTCATCATCATCGGCGCCGCCTTCAGTGACACGACCTATCTGACCTTTCCGCCGCAGGGCCTGACGCTGCACTGGTTCTCGAACATTTTCCAGATCGAAGCCTTCCGCACGACGGCGATTACCAGCCTGCAGCTTGCCTTTCTCGGAACCGCGCTTTCGCTGTTGATCGGCATCCCGGCCGCCTATGCCATCAGCCGATATAGGGTGGAGCTGCCGCGCTGGCTGTCGACGCTCTTCGTGCTGCCGATCCTCGTCCCGGAAATCGTCTTCGGCTTTTCGCTGATGAAGTCGATCACGATCGGGCTCGGGCTACCGATCTTCCCGAGCCTCTTGATCGGCCACGCGCTGCTGGTGCTGCCCTATTCGGTGCGCGTCGTCAGCGCCAGCCTTGCAAGTTTCGATTTCTCGATCGAGGAGGCCGCGATCAGCCTCGGTTGCCCTCCCTTGAAGACCTTCCTGACCGTGGTGCTGCCGAATATCCGCGCGGGCGTCATTGCCGCCTTCATCCTCGCCTTCATCACCTCGATCAACGATGTCTCCGTCTCGGTCTTTCTGACAGGCCCCGGCATCTCCACCCTTCCGATCCAGATCCTTGCCCATATGGAGCAGTTCTTCGACCCGACCATCGCCTCGGTTTCCGTGCTGCTGATGCTCGTCACCGTCGCCGTTATGGCGATCGTCGAAGCCACCCTGGGCCTCACCTTCCTGACAAAGTAGTCTCCCCGTGACCGTATCGCTCTCCATCGATTCCATCAGCGCCCATTACGGCAAGACGGCCGTCCTGCAGGAGCTTTCGCTTTCCGTCGCCCCCGGCGAGCTGGTTTCTCTGCTCGGCTCCAGCGGCTGCGGCAAGACGACGACGCTGCGGCTTGTTGCCGGCTTCCTGCAGCCGACAAGCGGCACCATCAAGCTCGGCGACCGTGACCTGACGACTTTGCCCGCTCATGCGCGTGATATCGGCCTGGTATTTCAGAACTATGCATTGTTTCCGCATCTGACGGTGCTCGAAAACGTCGCTTTCGGCCTCAAGCAGCGCCGGATGGCGACCCGGGAGCGCCAACAAAAGGCAGCCACCATGCTGGAGCGTGTCGGCCTTTCCGGCCTCGGCGATCGGTTTCCGTCGGCACTGTCTGGCGGCCAGAAGCAGCGCGTCGCACTGGCCCGCGCCCTCGTCATAGTGCCGCCGCTTCTGATGTTCGACGAGCCGCTGTCCAATCTCGATGCCAAGCTTAGGATCGACATGCGCGTGGAAATCCGCCAGCTGCAGCGCGCCAACGGCACGACATCTCTTTACGTGACCCACGATCAGGAAGAAGCCTTCTCGATCTCCGATCGCGTCGCCATCATGAATGCCGGCCGCATCATGCAGCTCGATACGCCCGAGACCCTCTACCGCAAGCCCGCCAACAGCTTCGTCGCCCGCTTCGTCGGCTTCGAAAACCTTCTGCCGCTGCGGGTGCTTGAGCGGGAAGGTGCCTTCGTCACAGCCGAGGCCGGAGGCGGCGCAAGGATCACACTATCGCAGGATGATTTCGGCCCTATTCCGGACGATTTTGTCCTCGGCTGCCGTGCAGACGGCCTTTCTGTGCGGCGCCAAGGCAACGGTCTGCCGGCGGTTCTGGGAACACGAACCTATCTCGGCCGCGCCTATCAATATCAGTGCGAAACGTCCGCCGGTGCCATCGTCGCCAACGGTGCCTTGTCAGAGCCGATGGCAGCGGGAAGCAGCGCCGTGCTCGCGCCGATGCCAGAGCAATGCTGCATCCTTCATCCGGAAAAATGATCCCTTGGGCTGTCATGGATGGCTTGAGGATATCGGTTTTGTTGTGAGGCTTCGTATTTTGGTGAGTTGGTTTTTAGGGGGGGTGGTTGGGGTGAGGCATTGAACCGTTTTCTGGGCTGACGGTTGTGGTTGTGGAGGTGATGGGCGGGGAGGTGTCATCGCGATTGAAGCTGAAGACTTGGCGCGAGTGATAGGGTAGGTCCAAGCTTTGGCAAGATGGGAGAGAAGGATTG
>NZ_JAUQTZ010000195.1:0-9000 GCF_059803845.1 Rhizobium sp. UFLA01-1127
CCACGGCATGAACGCGACGAGCACGTTCCGGCCGAGAGCCAGATCGCCCAGATCGGTCGACGGACCGTCTGCCAGGATGTCACCCTTGTTGACCACGTCACCGACGGTAACGAGCGGACGCTGGTTGACGCAGGTGTTCTGGTTCGAACGCTGGAACTTCATCAGGCGGTAGATATCGACGCCGGACTTCGACGGATCGAGGTCTTCGGTGGCGCGGATAACGATACGCGTCGCGTCGACCTGGTCGACCACGCCGCCGCGGCGGGCGCCGATGGCAGCACCGGAGTCACGCGCGACGACCGGCTCCATGCCGGTGCCGACGAACGGAGCTTCTGCACGCAGAAGCGGCACGGCCTGACGCTGCATGTTCGAGCCCATGAGAGCGCGGTTGGCGTCGTCGTTTTCCAGGAACGGGATCAGAGCGGCAGCAACCGAAACCAGCTGCTTCGGCGAGACGTCCATCAGGTTGATGTTGTCGCGCGGAGCGAGCATGACTTCGCCGGCATGACGGCAAACGACGAATTCCTCGATGAAGGAACCGTCGGCGTCGAGCTCGGCGTTGGCCTGGGCAACGTAGTACTTCGCCTCTTCCATGGCGGAGAGGTAGAGCACGTCGTTGGTCACCTTACCGTCGATGATGCGGCGATAAGGGCTTTCGATGAAGCCGTACTTGTTGACGCGGGCAAAGGTCGCCAGCGAGTTGATAAGACCGATGTTCGGACCTTCCGGCGTTTCGATCGGGCAAATACGACCGTAGTGCGTCGGATGAACGTCGCGGACTTCGAAGCCGGCGCGCTCGCGGGTCAGACCGCCCGGGCCGAGAGCCGAAAGACGGCGCTTGTGGGTGATTTCCGAAAGCGGGTTCACCTGGTCCATGAACTGCGACAGCTGCGACGAGCCGAAGAATTCACGGACGGCGGCGGCGGCCGGCTTGGCGTTGATCAGATCCTGCGGCATGACCGTGTCGATTTCGATCGAGGACATACGTTCCTTGATCGCACGTTCCATGCGCAGCAGGCCCAGACGATACTGGTTTTCCATCAGCTCGCCAACCGAACGGACACGGCGGTTGCCGAGGTTGTCGATGTCGTCGATCTCGCCCTTGCCATCGCGCAACTCGACCAGCATCTTGACCACGGCCAGGATGTCGTCCTTGCGCAGAATGCGAACGGTGTCTTCGACGTCGAGGTCGAGGCGCATGTTCATCTTCACGCGGCCGACGGCGGAGAGGTCGTAACGCTCCGCATCGAAGAACAGCGAGCTAAACATGGCTTCAGCCGATTCCATGGTCGGCGGCTCGCCCGGACGCATGACGCGGTAGATGTCGAACAGAGCGTCCTGACGGTTCTCGTTCTTGTCGGCCGACAGCGTGTTGCGGATGTAGGCGCCGACGTTGATGTGGTCGATGCCGAGAACCGGGATCTCGTCGAAGCCCGCCTTCAGGATGACAGGCAGGGTCTTCTCGTCGATTTCGTCGCCTGCTTCGAGATAGATCTCGCCCGTCTGGAAGTTGACGATATCTTCCGCCAGGAACAGGCCGTACAGCTCTTCGTCCGTCGCCTTCAGAGCCTTGAGACCCTTTTCCTGCAGCTGGCGCAGCAGGCGCGGGGTGAGCTTCTTGCCACCTTCGACAACGACTTCACCGGTGTCGGCGTCGATCATATCGGCAACGGTCTTGGCGCCCTTCAGCGTTTCCGGCTTGAAGGGAATGCGCCAGCCCTGGCCGTCGCGCTGGTAGAGCGACTTGGTGTAGAAGGTCGACAGGATGTCTTCGCCGTCCATGCCGAGCGCCATCAGCAGCGACGTCACCGGAATCTTGCGGCGGCGGTCGATACGGGCGTAGACGATGTCCTTGGCGTCGAATTCGATATCGAGCCAGGAACCGCGATACGGAATGACGCGGGCGGCAAAGAGCAGCTTGCCGGAAGAATGGCTCTTGCCCTTGTCGTGGTCGAAGAAGACGCCCGGCGAACGGTGCATCTGGGACACGATCACGCGCTCGGTGCCGTTGACGATAAACGTACCGTTGTTCGTCATGAGCGGCATGTCGCCCATGTAGACGCTCTGTTCCTTGATGTCCTTGATGGACTTCGCGCCCGTATCCTCGTCGATATCGAACACGATCAAACGGAGGGTAACCTTCAGCGGCGCGGCATAGGTCAGGTCGCGCTGGCGGCACTCGTCGACGTCGAATTTCGGCGGTTCGAATTCATAGGATACGAACTCCAGCATGGAGGCGCCGGAGAAATCGGAGATCGGGAATACCGACTTGAAGACAGCCTGAAGACCTTCGTCAGGGCGGCCGCCCTTCGGTTCTTCGACCATGAGAAACTGATCGTAGGACGCCTTCTGAACCTCGATGAGGTTCGGCATCTCTGCGACTTCGGGAATCTTACCAAAAAACTTGCGTACGCGCCTGCGACCGTTGAACGAAAGGGTCTGAGCCATCGTCGCTCCTTTAAAATCCTGCACCCGGGCCTGCAACGGACGGGAATCGCTGGCCAGGCGACCCCATCAATCAATGAGTAGTTCAATCTCGTCTATCTAACCGAAAACCGCTCAGCCGGATTGCGTCGCGGTTCGGTTTGAGACCATCCTCTTGAAGAACCCATTACCCAAAAGCCGTTTTGCCCGCGGCTTTTGGGTAATTCGTTCAGAAAAACGGCAAATGGGAGGTAGCAAAAAGCCACCTCCCAAAGCAGTTTCAAGCTTACTTAACGTCGACCTTAGCGCCGGCGTCTTCGAGCTTCTTCTTGATGTCAGCAGCTTCAGCCTTGGAAACAGCTTCCTTGACAGCCTTCGGAGCGGCTTCAACGAGGTCCTTGGCTTCCTTGAGGCCGAGGCCGGTGATAGCGCGGACTTCCTTGATGACGTTGATCTTGTTCGCGCCGGCATCAGCGAGGATGACGTCGAACTCGGTCTTTTCTTCTTCAGCAGCTGCAGCAGCGCCGCCAGCACCACCAGCAACGGCAGCAACAGCTACCGGAGCAGCGGCGGAAACGCCCCACTTTTCTTCGAGAAGCTTCGACAGTTCTGCGGCTTCGAGAACGGTCAGCGAGGAGAGGTCGTCTACGATCTTTGCGAGATCAGCCATTTTTGTAGTTCCTTTTGTTCGGTTCGAACTGGTTGATTATAAACAGCGAAAAACCGCCTTACGCGGCTTCGTCCTTCTTGGCGTAGGCCGAGAACACGCGAGCAAGCTGGCTTGCCGGCGCTGCAACAACACCTGCGACGCGGGTAGCCGGAGTCTGGATCATGCCCAGCAGCTTCGCGCGCAGCTCGTCCAGCGAAGGCAGGGTCGCGAGCGACTTTACACCTTCGGCGTTGAGCGTTGTTGTTCCCATGGCGCCGCCCAGAACAACGATCTTATCGTTGCTCTTGGCGAAATCCACGACGACCTTCGGAGCGGTAATCGGATCAGTGCTGTATGCGATCAGCGTCTGACCGGTGAAGAGATTGGAAATCCCTTCCGCATCCGTGCCCTGAAGAGCAATTTTGGCCAGGCGGTTCTTCGCGACTTTGACGGTGCCGCCAGCAGCGCGCATCTTCGAACGAAAATCGTTCATCTGAGCGACTGTAGCACCAGCATAGTGGGCCACGACAACCGAACCCGAAGCCTTGAAGACTTCGTTCAGTTCCGTGACGAATTCGCGTTTTTCCGCTCTTTCCACTGCTTTTCTCCAGTTGACAGGACCGCGTTAACGGACCTGCCGGGTTGCCTTTTGCCTCCTGGGATCAATGCAGATCCCAAGCGACGCTTGAGGATCCTGTCCCCTCGCGCTCGAGCCTTAACGGCTCCAAGGCACAAGGCATCCAAGGCTCGAACCGAGTTCATCGAAGCAAAGCTTCTTCAAAATTCGGGTCTTACCCGTCTCATGCAGGCTTGAGTGATTAAGGGATAACCACCTGCAATCTCGGACAGGAATTCCGGATTTCTCCGGAAATCCCGGCCCCGAAAGGCCGGGAATTCTTAAACGCCGGACTTAGTGCCCGGCAGAATTGATCAGGCGCCCGGCGCCGTAACCGTCGACGGCTCGATCTTGACGCCCGGACCCATGGTCGAGGAGATCGCAACACGCTTCAGGTAGTTGCCCTTGGCGCCAGCCGGCTTGGCCTTGATGACGGCGTCGGCGAAGGCGCGGATGTTTTCTTCCAGAGCCTTTGCATCGAAGGAAGCCTTGCCGATACCGGCATGGACGATACCAGCCTTCTCGACGCGGAATTCGACGGCGCCGCCCTTGGAAGCCTCTACAGCACCCTTGACGTCCATCGTGACGGTGCCGACCTTCGGGTTCGGCATCATGCCGCGCGGGCCGAGAACCTTACCGAGACGGCCGACCAGCGGCATCATGTCCGGGGTGGCGATGCAGCGATCGAAATCGATCTTGCCGCCCTGTACGATTTCGACCAGGTCTTCCGCACCAACGATGTCAGCGCCGGCAGCCTTGGCTTCGTCAGCCTTGGCACCGCGAGCGAAGACGGCAACGCGAACCGTACGGCCGGTGCCGTTCGGCAGGTTGACGACGCCGCGAACCATCTGGTCGGCGTGACGCGGGTCAACGCCGAGGTTCATCGCGATCTCGACGGTTTCGTCGAACTTGGCGACCGCACGTTCCTTGACCATGCTGATGGCCAGATCCAAAGCATAAAGCTTGGTCGGATCAACGCCTTCACGAATCTTCTGAATACGCTTTGCTACCATGGTCTTAACCTACCACTTCCAGGCCCATGGCGCGGGCGGAGCCCTCGATCATGGCCATTGCGCCTTCGATATCGGCGGCGTTCAGATCCTTCATCTTGGCTTCGGCGATAGACTTCACCTGAGCCTTGGTCAGAGTGCCAGCCTTGGCACCCTTGCCCGGGGACTTCGAGCCGGACTGGATCTTCGCTTCCTTCTTCAGGAAGTAGCTGACCGGCGGCTGCTTCATGACGAAGGTGAAGGACTTGTCCTGGTAGTAGGTGATGACGACCGGGATCGGCATACCCTTTTCCATTTCCTGCGTGGCGGCATTGAACGCCTTGCAGAATTCCATGATGTTAATGCCACGCTGACCAAGCGCAGGACCGATCGGCGGCGACGGATTCGCCGAGCCGGCCTTGACCTGCAGCTTGAGCTGGCCTGCAACTTTCTTAGCCATTTCTCTCTGCCTTTCTACATTGACCGGTTGCCCGGCCTACTATGCCGGATCGCTCCGGCGGCTGCGGTTGCGTGGTGCGGATCACCAGGTCCGGCTAAGACCCTACCCTTCCACGCGGATTGCGGCTGAGCCGCGGGATATGAGTAAGTATTTACTCATATCCAAACTCGAACGAAAGATCAGCCGCCAGGCCGGCCCTTCGCAGAAATCACAATCAGACCTTCTCGACCTGGCTGTATTCCAGCTCGACCGGCGTAGCGCGGCCGAAAATCGACACCTCAACCTTCAGGCGCGAACGCTCCTCGTCCACATCCTGAACCGTGCCGTTGAACGAAGCGAACGGACCATCGGAAACCCGGACCTGCTCGCCAATCTCGAAGGATACGGAAGCCTTCGGCCGCTCGACGCCTTCCTGGACCTGACCGAGAATGCGCTCGGCTTCATAATCCGGAATCGGAACGGGCTTATTGTCGGAGCCGAGGAAACCAGTGACCTTCGGCGTGTTCTTGATCAGGTGGTAGGCTTCATCCGTCAGATTGGCGCGTACAAGCACATAACCCGGGAAGAACTTGCGTTCGCTGTCGACCTTGCGACCACGACGCACTTCCACGACCTTCTCGGTCGGCACAAGGATCTTCTCGAACAGATGCTCGAGACCCTTCTGCCTGGCCTTCTCCTCGATGGATTCAGCCACTTTCTTTTCGAAATTAGAATAAGCGTGGACGATGTACCAACGTGCCGCCATGTTCATCTCCACCCGATATCAATTGCCGGTATTCAGCACGTAGCCGAGAATCCAGCCGATAAGCTGGTCAGCAGCAAAGAAAAACAGCGAGGCGAAAACGACCATAACGAGAACCATCACCGTCGAGATCACGGTCTCGCGGCGTGAGGGCCAAGTGATTTTCGACGTCTCGGAGCGCACCTGCTGCAGAAACGCTAGTGGATTGGTTTTGGATGCCATTGACTGCCCACGCAATTACGGCGCGTAAAGCTGAACATATCAGCCCCACGCACCGCGTGTCTGTTAAACCCTACATAAACACCGATTCCCGATTTAACAAGAGGCAACACGGTGTTTTCTAAAATTTGCCGCCAATTCGGCATATCCCTCAACTCACGAAGCGACGAAAATGACGCGCCAGTCAAATCAAGGAAAATGGCAGGGGCAGCAGGGCTCGAACCTACGACCTGCGGTTTTGGAGACCGCCGCTCTACCAACTGAGCTATACCCCTTCTCGCTTCGACCATTTGCTTCAAGCGGTGGACCGCCGGAGCAGTTCGAAGACATGGCGCTCCCTTTAAGACGGGATGAAACGATTGGCAAGAGCGTTTTTTGCTTTTTCCCAATCAGACCCGCGCCTGCGCAATATCGCCGGCTGATGGGCCGGCGCCGCCATGCCGGAGGAGCCGCCGATGGACGCGCGGATGAGATGCATTTCCGCAATCATTGGCCCCCACTCGAGCTTTTTCCGCCCACACGTCGGAAACCTGGCCGGATCGCCCTCATGAAATCTCCCATGGACCGAATCACGGTCGTCTTGCCAGAGGCATCCACATCTCGGGCGCCGCTGGGAGCGGAGCCCTGAGATTCTTGCTTTACGGCTTTTGCATCTCAGGCCTCTACATAACGCCGCCAGTTGTGCTCTTCCTTGAAACCGAGGACCTCACGGATCTTGCGGTTGGACAGGAGACCCTCATATTCGCCGATCTCGCGCGTGAAGGGGACATTCGGAAAATGCCTGGCGGCAAGTTCACGCGAAGGGGTGTTAGCCGAGACCGTATCATTCGCCGCGTTGAACACCTGAAAGCCGAGACCGCTCTTCTCGATGCAGAGATGAACGATCTGGCCGAGGTCACGGGCGTCGATATAGCTCCAGGCGATCCGTTTGCGGATCTCGCTGTTGGCGAAAAACTCGGGAAAGCGCTCATATTCGTGCGGCTCGATGACATTGCCGATGCGCAGCGCGTAGATGTCGATGCCGAAGCGTTCGGCAAAAGCGCGAGCGGTCTTCTCGTTCACGACCTTCGACAAGCCGTAGGAATCCATCGGATTGACATCATAGTCCTCTTCCAACGGGAACTGGTGGAAATCGCGATGGCCTTCGGCGAAGCAGACGCCATAGGTCGTCTCGCTGGAGGCGACGATGATCTTCTTGATGCCGAGCTTTGCAGCCGCTTCGATGACATTATAAGTGCTCATCGTATTGATGCGGAAGGTCTCGTTGTCGGGCTTGATCAAGATGCGCGGGATGGCTGCGAAATGCACGACGGCATCGAAAGGCTGGACGCCCTTGCCCTGATCGAGATCGGGAAAATCGCGATGCATGCTGAGGACATTGTAGACCTGTCCCGCATCGGTGACATCGGCCTGCAGATTGGTGACGCCGGGGCTGTTCAGCGGCACGAGATCGATATTGTGAACCTCATAGCCGGCATTGACCAGCCATGGAACCGTGTGACGTCCCGCCTTGCCGCTTCCGCCGGTGAACAGAATACGTTTCTTCATGAAATCTCCTCCAGATGAAAATTCGAGCGATAAATAGGCCCTTGCCTCCGTTTCGCAAGACACGGCTTGGTGAGCTGACGCTTTCTCGGCAGAATAATGGGATCGACTCGGCAAAGCATATTGCGGGCCGGATGGGGCAAATGGAGATGAAGCGGATGCGGCCGATCACGCTTGTCGAATACGATCCGCAATGGCCCGTTCTCTTCGAAAGCAGAAGCAAGGCGATCCGCCTGCTGCTTGGTCATCCCGCCGCCTTCCATCATATCGGCAGCACTGCCATCGCCGGACTGTGCGCCAAACCCAAGCTCGACATCGATGCGGTTCTCGTCTCGGAAGAGGCCAGACTCGAGGCAACGGAGCGCCTGAAGGAAAACGGATATCATTTTCACGGCGATACGCATCGCGGCGGCCGCTGGACCTTTACCATGGATGAGACGCCTTACGGCACGCGTCTCTATCTCTGTCTGCCTGATAATGAGGCCCACCGGGAGCGCCTTCTCTTCCGCGACTATCTGCGCGCCCATCGGGAATTTGCGGCAAATTATGCGGCGTTGAAACGGCGGCTGGCCGAAGAAGCCGATGGCGATTGGGACCACTATACCGGCGGCAAGAGCGATTTCGTTGCCGATATCGTGCGCCGCGCAAAGACAGAACTCGCATCGATGAAGAATGTCGCCATCCGGTGACAATTCCCTCGACTAATCGAGCAGGCGCTTCAGCACACCATCCACGCTCTGCTTGAGCGAAAGACGGCTTGTGTCGAGAATATCGAAACCGGATGCTTGAGCTTCACGACGCAGATAAGCGGCCCAGTTCATCATATTCGCATCGGCGAGATCCGGCTGGTCCCGCTCGACGGACAGGCGATAGGTCCTCGTTGCATCATCGCAATCGATCAATATCAAGCGATAGCTATCGATCCTGGCGGCAACAGCCGCCGCCGTAGTGAACGATGGCCGCATCTGGCCTTCGAAAAGAACGGCCCTGCCCTTCTCTGCCTGCGGCGCAAGACGAGCGAGCCATTCGAAGGTTTTGTCGCGCTGCCAGGCTTCGGAAGAGCCATGATCCCTGACTATGACGTCAAGCGGCGGTACGCTGATGCTGTCGAAATGATGGACCGCAGCCTCAAGCGAACGATCCATGGCGATCGCCTTCGCGATTGCCGTCTTTCCAGAACCTGAGGCACCAGTCAGAATGATCAGACTCATCCACGTCTCCAACGCAAAGAGGCCCCGCTGTTTCCAGCGGGGCCTCTTTATAAAGGAATAATCCCAGGATTACTCGACGATGCTTGCAACGATGCCAGCGCCGACGGTCCGGCCGCCTTCGCGGATTGCGAAGCGAAGCTTTTCT
>NZ_JAUQTZ010000196.1:0-8666 GCF_059803845.1 Rhizobium sp. UFLA01-1127
CACAACCATCCTCTCAGTCAGGACGCTCTCCTCAAAGGCCGCCGCAAGTCGCCGCGATCAGCGGCTTAGTTCAATCCCAAACCGATTCCGATAAGCAATGATCCGCTCTAGCGCTGATCCGGGATACGGATTGCGATGACGGTGCCGATGCCTTCGCGGGAGCGGATGCGCATGCGGCCGTGATGCAGCGCCGTCAGCGATCTGGAAATGGCAAGCCCGAGACCGGAGCCTCCCTTGCTCTTCGCATATTGGCTCTGCACCTGTTCGAAGGGCTGGCCGATCTTGCTGAGCGCCGATTTCGGAATTCCGATGCCGGTGTCGGCGATAACGAGCATCACCGCATCTTCGACCCTGCGCGTGCGAACCGCGATGCGCCCGCCGTCATTGGTGAATTTCACGGCATTGGAAAGCAGGTTGAGCACGATCTGTTTCATCGCTCGCCGGTCGGCGTTGAGCTTGATCTCGGAGGAGATGGTCTGCTCGACCAGAATGTTCTTCTGCGCAGCCGGAATGCGGGTGAAGCGCAGGCATTCCTCGATAAGCGGCGCAAGATCGATCCGCTCGCAGGAGAGTTTCATATGCCCCGCTTCGATCTTGGACATGTCGAGAATGTCGTTGATGACATTAAGCAGATGCTTGCCGCTGTCGTGGATATCCTTGGCATATTCATTGTAGCGGGCCGAGCCGAGCGGTCCGAACATCTGGTCCTGCAGGATTTCCGAAAAGCCGAGAATGGCGTTGAGCGGTGTGCGCAGCTCGTGAGACATGTTGGCGAGGAATTCCGATTTGGCCTTGTTGGCGGCTTCGGCGCGTTCCTTCTCCGCGAGATAATTGGTGTTGGCGGTCGAAAGCTCCGCCTTCTGCCGTTCCAGAATCTGCCGCGATGCTGAAAGATCGTTGATGGTTGCCATCAGCCGGCGCTCGGATTCGCGAAGGCGTTCCTGGTTACGCTTGAGCTGCGTGATGTCGGTGCCGACGGAGACAAGGCCGCCGTCGCGGGTACGGCGCTCGTTGATCTGCAGCCAGCGCTCGTCGGCCAGCTGCACTTCCGTCGTCTGCGAATGACTGGAACGGCCGGGATCGACGATGCGGCGCTCGATGACCGGCCGTGCGGCTGCGGCATTGACGAGGGCGCGTTCGGTGCCGGGCACGAGCACGGTGTCCGGCAGGCCGTAGGCCTGCTGGAAATGCGCATTGCACATGACGAGGCGATCGTTCTTGTCCCATAGCACGAAGGCTTCGGACGTGCATTCGATGGCGTCGGCCAGCCGCTGATCGGCTTCGGCATAGCGCTGTGCCAGCCGATGCTGCTCGGTCACGTCCATAGCGATGCCGATCATGTGCACGCGGCCCGAATGGGTGCGAATGACCTGGGCGCGGGCACGCATCCAGACGTAATGCCCCTTGGCATGGCGGATGCGCAGAATCTGGTCCACCTGGCCGGCCTTGCCACGGGTTACGGTGCGGGCGAGCATATGCAGGCTGTTGTCGTCCGGATGCATCAGCCGTGCTGCATCCGTAAAGGCGAGCGGCTTGTCGGCAGCCGGCAGCCCAAGCATGTCGTACATCGAGCGCGACCAGAAGAACTTGCGGCTGGTGAAATCGAAATCCCAGAGACCGCAGCGGCCGCGCGACAGAGCCGTCTCGACCCGCAGGTTGGATTCAAGGAAGATTTCGTCGGCGTCGCGCGCCCGTTTCACCTGCGTATAATAGGCATAGAGGATGACGAGAAGGATGGAGGA
This sequence comes from Rhizobium sp. UFLA01-1127, assembly GCF_059803845.1. Lineage (NCBI taxonomy): Bacteria > Pseudomonadati > Pseudomonadota > Alphaproteobacteria > Hyphomicrobiales > Rhizobiaceae > Rhizobium > Rhizobium sp. UFLA01-1127. Next base: position 1,743 of record NZ_JAUQTZ010000196.1, read on the forward strand.
AATACCGGCAAAAAGCGTGACGTTGAGCGTAAGCTCATCGCGCCAGAGCTTGTCGAGCTGTTCCATCGACGCGGCCGACAGAATGAAGTCGCCCTTGTCGCCGATCAGGGAAATTGCCGCGTAGTAAGGCTCGCCGCCGATCATGGTCTCTATCACGCCGGCATGGTCGCCGAAACTGCGGATGGCGGATACTTCGGGAAAGAAGTCGGAGACGAGCATGCCGATATAGGCGGAGCCGGCGGCGGATGAGGCGAACACCCGTCCGCTCGACTGCACCAGCAGCACGAATGCGCCGGTGTCCAGACGATCCTGCGGCAGATAGGAGGCCAATTTCCGTTCCGCGCCGGTCCGGTCGCCGGCCTGGAACAGGCTGGCGTCGTTCGAAAAGGCGGCGGAGGCGGCGGCGATGGAGAGCGAGGTCGTTCGGCGCGCCGAAGCCGCCATGCGGCTGTGCTCCGTGATCATACCGAAGAAATGCGAGGCGGCGACGACCATCAGGAAGGAAACGATGAGGACCGGAATGATGCGCTTGAGGATTTGTTCCGTCTGCGGAAAACGACCGGAAATCGTCTCCATCCGCACTCCGGGTCGGTCGGCAACACCGCTATGCCAGGACTTCAGACCGTCGAAATTAACACGCAGCCGTCCATCGGCCACGGTTGCCCGCCGCACGTCCACCATTGCTTTAGCCTTGTCCCTCGTGTGATTCGCTGCGCCGCTCGCCCGAATCTGCCTTAATGAATCACTCGTGATTCGGCTTGTCCAGAGGGTGAGGTAAAACTTTCTTAACCATCTGCGATTTCAGCATATTTTGCACACGCGGCGGTAAGTTGCGCGGGCACTGGACTCGTTGGAGGCGAAAAGGCTGATACTAGAGCCGGATGATTTTAGGCCTGTTCGGCCTAAAATCTGAATCCTCTCTAGAATCGAAGAAGTAGAGCATGATGTCGTCCGAAAACCGAGCACACTTCGGCATCATGCTCTAATCAGCCTTTGAAATAGGCATGCAGGGCGATCGAAATCACCCCTTCAGGATACGGTCCACGATGTCGCGTACATCAGTCGAAAGATTGGCTGAGCCTTCGATCCGCATCAGTGCCGAGCGGGCATGGTCGGCTCGTACCGGTTCCAGCAGGCGCCAGGAGCGCATAGAGGTCAGGATGCGAGCTGCTAGCTGCGGATTTCGCTGATCGATTTCCAGAATTTCGTCGGCCAGGAAATTATATCCGCCACCGTCCGCACGGCCGAAACCAGTCGGGTTGGCGAAGGCAAACGTGCCGATCAGCGAACGCACGCGGTTCGGATTGGTGCGCTTGAACAACGGCGTTTCCATGAGCAGCCGAATGCGCTCCAGCGCGCCTGAGCCGGGGATTGCGGCCTGAATGGCGAACCATTTGTCGACGACGAGCGCGTTGTCTGCGAAGCGGTCGCGGAAATGCGCAAGTGCCGCCGCCGTTTCGGCCGTATCCGGAAAGCGCTGTGCCAGAATGGTAAGCGCAGCGCTGAGATCGGTCATGTTGTTAGCGGCGTCATAGGCTGTCTTCGCTCTGGCCGGCGTTTCGTCCAGCTGCGAAAGGTAGCCCAGCGCTGCATTGCGCAAGGCACGGCGGCCGGCGCTTGCCGCATCCGGGGTGAAGGGATCGGGCGTTTGCAGGCCCTCGTAAAGCGCCGTGAAGACATGCTTTCCAGCTTCCGCGACCCGCTTGATGATCGTCTGACGGGCGGCATGAATGGCGTCCGGATCGTTGTTGCCGCCGAGTTCGCGGGCGATGTCGGCCTCGCTTGGAAGAGCAAGTGCCTGAGCCCGGAACGCCGGCTCCAGACTTTCGTCGGCCGCAGCTGCGAGCAGCGCGTCGGTGAAAGCCGAATCACAGGTGATCTCGGTGCCTTGGCTTGCGTCGCGTGCCGCCTGCAACAGGTTCGGCAGGCCGAGGTCGATCAGTGCCTGCCAGCGAGCGAAATGATCGGTCTCGTAGCGCGCGATCAAGGCGAGATCGCCGGCACTCTGGCTGAATTGCAGATTGATCGGCGTCGAAAAGCTGCGATTGAGCGAGAGGACCGGCCGCGACGGGATGCCGTGGAATGTCACCGTTTGCGTCTGCTTCGTCAGATGCAGCACGTCGTCGGTCAGCTCTGCTCCCGTCATGGATGCCGGCACGATGACGGTGCCGTCTTCGGCAAGCAGACCCATGCGCAGCGGAATGTGCATCGGCTTCTTCACGGTCTGGCCCGGCGTTGCCTGCACCATCTGCTCAAGCGACAGGGTGAACGTCTTGGCGTCGGCATCATAAGCGCCGGATGCGGTGACGAGGGGCGTCCCAGCCTGATGGTACCAAAGCGAAAACTGGGCGAGATCGCGGCCGCTGACGTCCTCGAAGCATTTGACGAAATCCTCGATCGTAACCGCCTGTCCGTCATGCCGATCGAAATAGAGATCCATACCCTTCTTGAACGGATCGCGCCCGAGCAGCGTGGCGATCATGCGCGTGACTTCGCTGCCCTTCTCATAGACCGTCGTCGTGTAGAAGTTGTTGATTTCACGGTATTTGGTCGGGCGCACCGGATGAGCAAGCGGGCCGCTATCTTCCGGAAACTGCTCCGATTTCAAATGGCGCACTTCCGCGATACGCTTGACGGGGCGCGAGCGTTGGTCGGCGGAAAACTCGTGATCGCGATAGACGGTCAGGCCTTCCTTGAGGCAAAGCTGGAACCAGTCGCGGCAGGTGATGCGGTTGCCCGTCCAGTTGTGGAAATATTCGTGCGCGATGATGGCCTCGATATTGGCATAATCGGCATCGGTCGCCGTCTCGGGATCGGCGAGCACGTATTTGTCGTTGAAGACGTTGAGGCCCTTGTTCTCCATGGCTCCCATATTGAAGTCCGACACGGCGACGATCATGAAGATGTCGAGATCGTATTCGCGTCCGAACCGCTCTTCGTCCCACTTCATCGAACGCTTCAGCGCATCCATGGCATAGGCAGCACGAGGCTCCTTGCCATGCTCGACATAGATCTTCAGCGCCACTTCGCGGCCCGACATGGTCGTGAACGTATCCTCGACGACACCCAGATCGCCGGCAACGAGCGCAAAGAGATAGCTCGGTTTCGGATGCGGATCGAACCAGGCCGCGAAATGCTTGCCTTCGCCATAGCCGGCGCCGCCGAGGAAGTTGCCGTTCGACAGGAGCAGCGGGTTTGTTTGCTTATCTGCGATGATGTTGACCGTATAGGGGGCGAGAACGTCCGGCCGGTCGGGAAAATAGGTGATACGCCGGAAGCCCTCGGCTTCGCACTGCGTGCAATAGACGCCGCCGGTGCGATAGAGGCCCATCAATTGCGTATTGGCCTCCGGATTGATGACGGTCGTGATCGTCAGCTCGAAAGGCGCAGTTTCCGGCAGATCGCGGACGGTCAGATTTTCGGGACTGGCGTCGAATCGTTCCGCAGGGAGATCGACCTGGTCAAGCAGCAGCCCGGACAGCACCAACTCGTCGCCGTCGAGCACAAGCGGCGCTTTTGGATCGATGCCTTCGCGGCGATGGAAGATCAGCCGTGCTTCCACCTTGGTTTCGGTGGGATGCAGATCGAATGTAAGGTCCACGCGTTCCAGGACGAAGTCGGTAGGCCGGTAATCTGCCAGATTTACGATCTGGCCCGTATCTGTTCGCATGGTCTATCCTGATCAGGCTAAGCTAGGGCGGGTACAGTCCGAAGCGTCCCCTCGGACTAAGGTGTCGCATCATTACATCGAAATCTGAACCAAAGTTAAAGTCATGTCATGACTTCGGTATGTTTTGTTACGGCACAATAAGTATTTGCTCATTTGTCTGTCCTTGTTTCAGTTCAAGCGCGGCTCTAGAATGGATATTGAGCGAATGAGCAACAATTTCTGGTCTGCATTTGCGGATGGCAGTACAGTTGCTACCATGCGCTCAGTGGGATCGACGTTGCTGCGCTAGGACCGGATGATTTTAGGTCTGTTCGACCTAAGATCAGAATCCACTCTAGAATCAAGGAAGTAGAGCATGATGTTCTCCGAAATCCCCCTGACATTTTTTGGAATCATGCTCTAACGCCGAATGAGGCTCTTCAAGCAGGGAAACAGTAATTTAAAGTAAATTATTTGTTTAACCTCTTGCGGTATAACGGCACCTGCATAACTATAGCATGCTATTAAATGTCGGAATTATGATCGATTCCGCGTGACATTGTTCACAAAAATGAAACATCCCATTTGTCGCATATTGAGAAGGGCACCCCAAGGAGGCCCGATTGAGCTTTTCCATCGAGCAACTAGCTCGCCATCCCAGATTCGTAGCGTCGCTGCGCTTTCTCTCCGAGGCATTGCGCAACCGCTACGACAGCGGCCCGAGGATTGCGCGTATGCTCGCCTCGCATCAGCGCTGGCTTCTGACGCAAACGGCCTATGCGCTCCATCTTGAACACGATCCGGCAGTTCCCGGCTCGGGTTTGACCGTTGTCGCGCTGCGCGATCTCATTACGCATTATCGTGTCGCCAGCCGCAATACGGTCCTGAGCTTCATCGAGGAATTGCTGACCTATCGGTTTCTGGAGCTGGCGCCTGGGCCGGTGCGGCGTCCGCGCAGGTACGTGCCGACCGACATGAGTTTCACCGCAATGTTCGGTTGGTATCTCGCCAATCTGGCGGCGCTCGATTTGCTTGACGATGGCGGTCGCGCAGCCGCATTGGCCGCCTCGCCGATGCTGCTGGATCTTGCGCAGCCGCGCATGGCGCGCAACTGCCTGGAAGCGGAAATCTGGCGCGAGCCGCCCGAGAGCGTCGGCCTGTTTCTGTGGACCGAAGCCGGCGGCCTGGTCGTCGATCACATCATGTCGAAACTGGATCTCGATGAGCTGGTCGGCGAAAGAATCGACATAGGGCGCGTCGATGCACGGGCGCTGGCAATGCACTTCATGATATCGCGAACCCATCTGCAGCGCCTCTTGCGCAAGTCTGCCGAACGCGGAGACATCGGCTGGCATGATGAGGTCAAGAAGACCCGCATGTGGGTATCGCGTAATTTTCTGGATCGGTACTGCGGATGGCAGGCGGTGAAACTGGCGGCGGTCGATGAGGCTTTCGCCTGGGCGCAATCCGTCAAGAAGGGCTCTGATCCGCTCTAGAAACAAAGAAACAGAGCATGATGTCGTCCGAAAACCGATCACACTTTTCGGCATCATGCTCCAACTCAGGCGCAATGCTGCGGCCGAAGATCCGCGGAAGTTCAAAGGGGAATGCTGGCGGCGGCGGTCCGTGCAGCACCCGCTTCGCGGCATTCACCCTTGCGAAAATTGCGTGCCTTTTCGAATTCCTCGGCCGGCCCGCACCGCGCAGCCGATATGGCTGACCGAATCGAACAGGACAATGAGGGGACGCAAACCCGAAGACATGATGCGGATCCTGATGGAGCAATTCCAGGGAAAGCGCACAACGGTTTTCCGCCCGGAATTGCGTAAAAAACAAAGGGATGGAGCGTCTTCGCGATTCGAAAGAAAAGCGAAAAGCTCTCGTCAAACGCTGTGCCGAATAGCCGTCGCGCTATTCGCGCCTCTTGGTCAGCAGGCGCGGAAATCGGCGAAAAGGGTCGTCGGCCGGCTGACGCGAGCCGATATGCCGGTGCCCCGCGCAGTCATCTGCTCATTGGCAGCGATGCCGAGATTGCGATGGCCGTTTGTGGCGCGCACGGGCTCGATGGCGCGGCGCAGGGTATCAAACCCACAATGTATGGGACGAAAACGTGCAGTCATTGCCTTGGTTCCTTTCGAGATTCCTCCCAAGACACTTCCTATATTGCAATGCAACATCGATTCTGCAATGCACAACGCGCCAAGACTGCCATGCGAAAAATGCATGGCTAATGTCATGTTCCGTTAACGCCTGCAGGAATCAGCCTAATATTTCAGCGGCGATATAATTCTTGAATGTCAGAAGATCATTCCATGCCAGCCGCTTATTGATCGGTGCGGTCAGGAGTTCTTGCGGATGAAGGCTGGCGATGGCCGGCACGGTGCGGCCAAGAATGCTGATTTCCCGCCATTGCCCGCGCAATCCGTGGATGGTTTCGGCACCTCCGAAGAAATGCCGGGCGGTGAAATTGCCAAGCAGCAATACGGCCTTAGGCTCTGCAAGCGCAATCTGCCGTTCTATGAACGGACGGCATATCTCGATTTCCGGTGGGGACGGGGCGCGGTTGCCCGGCGGCCGCCAGGGGATGACGTTCGTGAGCAGGATCGCGTCGCGTTGAAGGCCGATGGCGGCCAGCATCCTGTCGAGCAGCTGACCGGCCCGACCGGCAAACGGCGCACCTTCGCGGTCGTCGTCGGCGCTCGGCATCGGCCCGATCACCATGATTCGGCCTTCGGGCGTGCCGCTCGCAAAGATCGTCGATCGCGCGCTGTTCTTGAGATTGCAGCCATTGAAGGCTTCGATGGCAGTCTTCAATTCGGAGAGCGAACGTGCGCTTTCGGCTGCGAACCGGGCTTGTTCCACCGCCTGCTCGTCGGGAATTGCCGGTGTGGCGCGCGGCGGTGCCGCTGCCGGCGGAGCGGCTGGCCTTGCAGCCTGGCGACGATCTGGTTGCGATCTTGCCGCCGGTGCTGTCGGAGCTTCCGGCCGGGGCTGCGCGGCCCGCAAGCTCTGTCGAGCGGCGCGCATGGCTTCGAATTCGGCAAAGCGGTCCACCGGCTGCTCTTCCAGCAGCCAGTCTACGCCGGCATCCGCATGGAAATGCAGAAGGGCGGCAAGCTCGGCCGGTGTAAGATCGCTGGCGGAAATCATGAGCCGACTCTAGAGCATGATGCCGAAAAGTGTAAACGGTTTTCGGACGACATCATGCTCTACCTATTTGAATTTAGCGCGGATTCAAATCCTTGGCCGATTCGACCTGAAATCATCCGACCCTA
>NZ_JAUQTZ010000197.1:0-8605 GCF_059803845.1 Rhizobium sp. UFLA01-1127
GCCATAGCCCATCGATCCCACCACGGCGAGGCCGGTGTGGATGCCGATGGCGATTTCGAGCGGGGCGGCCAGTTCATCGGCGAGTTCAGCACTGAGCTTGTCGATTTCCTTTATGATCGCGGCCGCCGCTTTCAAGGCCTGCCTGTTGGCTTCCTTCGGGGTCGTGCGAAGGCCGAAAAGGGCCATGGCGCCATCGCCGATGAACTTGTCGATCCGGCCGCCGTTCTCCTCGACGATACGTCCGACGATGGCGAAATAGCGATTGAGCAGGAAGACGATGTCGAAGGGCAGACGCGCTTCCGTCAGCGAGGTGAAGTGGCGCAGGTCGCAGAAGAAAACGACGATCTCGCGCTCGCGGCCGGGACTTGCGGCTTGCGTATAGACCGGGATCGCCGCCTCGGCCATCGGCGTCAGCAGCGGAATGACGCTGACATTGCCCGTTGGGCGCAGCTGGCAGGCGAGCCTGACGTCCGGCGTGGCCCCGATGCGGTTCAATGTCTTCTGCTCGAGCAGCGCCGGCGCCGGCAGGTTTTCGGCGCCCTCGACGATCTGGACGCGGCAGGTGGAACATTGTCCCTTGCCGCCGCAGACCGAATAATGCGGGATGCCCCCGAGGCGGCTTGCCTCGAGCACGCTGAAGCCGCGCGGCGCGTGCACCACTTCGCCGCCGGCGTAGCGGATAGCGACCTGGTACTGGCGTTCCCGCAGTCTGCGATGCGCACGAAAGGCGAAAAGAGCGGCAAGCGACAGGCTGAAGGCGCCGTAGAACCCGGCCCGATATGGCCACAGGGCCTGCGCCATCTGGCTGCCCGGCGCGGAGCCGGTTTCGCCGTAGCTCCGCACGTCGCTGTAATAGCCGCCAGGATAGCCGCGCTCATCCTCCTGGGCGATCTCATGTGCCACGGTCTTGCCCATGGCGGCAAAACCGAGCAGGGCAAGAACCGGCAGAACGATGGCGAGCGACAGTATCACCGGAGCGATCGCCGTGTACCAGGGGCGGTAGCGCAGCCAGAAATGCACGCCGATACACCCGTGAAGCCAAACAATCAGCAGCACGAACGACTGGCGCAGGCCGTTGAGCGGAGTTGTCACCCACAGGCTGCGTACGATGGCCTTGTAGGTATCGTGATAGCCATAGACCTCATGGACGATGCGCGTTGCAATGATGTGATCGATCAGCAGGAGGGGCACCAGCAGACCGGTTACGATCTGAAAAGCTTCGCCGGGTGGCATGACGAGCGTTCTGCGCCGGTAAATCATTCGCAGCACGAGCAGGATGTGGAGAATAAGCGCTCCATAGAGAAGCACGGTTCCGGCCGGGCTGCGCCAGACGGCCGTGAACCAATGTTGCGCATGTTCGGCCGCACCCAGAGAGATCAGCCCGAGCGAGTGATTGCCCAGGTGCATGATCACGAAACCGAAAACGATCAGGCCCGAGCCAAGACGGAGCTTTCGCACGAGGCGATCGGTAATGATTGGCTTTCTTGCCTCGATGCTCATCGAACCCAATGTATATTGCCCGTTCACAACAGAGCGGAAAACGGTTATCGCCTTTCCATCTAGCCGCAACGCCGCAGACTGTCGAGGATGCGGCCTTTTGAAGCAGGGACCTTATTGTCAGGCAACCGGTCGGAATTCGGGCAATCCTCTCACAATTCGGGTTCATCCCATCACTTAATCGTCAACTGTACGATGACGCCATGAAGATCGCCTTCTATGCCCCTTTGAAGCCTCCTGGTCATCCGGTCCCGTCTGGCGACCGGCTCATGGCACGTCAGATCATCGCGGCGCTGGAAATGGCTGGACACCGGCTCGAGGTCGCTTCCGAACTGCGCAGTTTCACGCCCACACCCGAAGCGGGGCCGCGGACGGAAATTGTCCGGCAGGCTGAAAGCGAATTGGCCCGTCTGCGCGGACGCTGGCAAAGCGAGCCGCCCGACCTATGGTTCACCTATCACCCCTATTATAAGACGCCCGATCTCCTCGGCCCGCGGATCGCCCGCGAAATCGGCATTCCCTATGTCACAGCCGAAGCATCCTATTCGCGCCGCCATGATGCAAACGGTTGGGGCGAAAACCAGCGTCTCATCGCCGATGCGGTACGGCTCGCCGCCGTCAATCTGTGCTTTACGGAACGGGATCGGATCGGCCTTCTGGACGCCATCCCCGACGGCCGCTGCGAGCGCTTCCCGCCCTTCATCGACGCTGCACCGTTTACGCGCTCTTCCTCCGATCCGCAGCGGCTGATTGCCGTGGCGATGCTGCGGAAAGGGGATAAATTCGACAGCTACACCATGCTGGCAAGCGCGCTGGACCTGATCCGAGACCGGGATTGGACCCTCACTATCATCGGCGATGGACCGATGCGGACGGAGGTCAGGTCATTGTTTTCAGCATTCGGCGAAAACCGCATCATCTGGAGTGGGGAACGCTCCACCCCAGAGATCGCCGCTGAGCTTGCAACAGCCGGCCTTTATGTCTGGCCCGGCTGCAACGAAGCCTACGGCCTTGCCTATCTGGAAGCGCAGGCAGCCGGCCTGCCAGTGGTCGCGCAGGCTACGGCGGGCGTACCGGAAGTGGTGATGGCGGACAAGACGGGGCTCTTGACGCCGGAAGGCGACATCGAGGCCTATGCCGATGCCATCGCCCAACTCTTACACGATCAGAACCGACGGCGAGCCATGGCGGATGCGGCCTGCGGCTTCGTTCACCAAGAGCGTTCCCTGGCGGCGGCGTCGAGGCGACTGGAAACCATTCTTCGACAATATCTGGGAGACACCTATTATGAGCGATAGAGCCGATTGGCGGCCCCTGCACAACGAGCTGCAGCGATGGAGCGAGGCCGGACGAAAGGTAACATTCTGGTTCCGCGACGACGATGCCATCGAGCCGACCCCTGCTCTCGACCAGCTGCTGTCGCTCTCAGAGCGTTTCGAGGTGCCGATGGCGCTTGCGATCATTCCCGGACCGACCGGCGAGGCACTCGCCGAACGGCTGACGGGCGAAAGCCGCATCACCGCGACCGTGCATGGCTGGACCCACCGGAACTATGCGCCTGACGACACCAAGAAGCAGGAACTCGGCCTGCACCGGCCGCAGCCAATCGTACTCGACGAGTTGCACCGCGGCTTCGATAAGCTCAAAGCTCTTTATGGCAAGCAGTTCGTGCCGCTGCTGGTGCCGCCGTGGAACAGGATCGACGACGCGCTGCTGCCGCATCTCGAACCACTCGGCTATCGCGCCGTGTCAGTCTTCGGTTTGGCAAAACAGGCTCCCATCGGCCTCGTCAACACACATATCGACATCATGCGATGGCATGGCGTGCGCGGAGGATTGCCGCATGCCGAGATCATCGGGCGTCTGGTGGAAGAGCTTCAGAACCGGTGCGACGGCAATGACGAGCCGATCGGCGTAATGACGCATCATCTCGCCCACGACGATCTCGCCTGGAGTTTTATCGAGACGCTGTTTGAGGAAACCGTCGGTCACGCCGCCCTCGAATGGCGGCCGGTCGGCAATTTCGTGCACCACGGCGACGCGCGTCACATGTGACGCGCTGAAGGTCGTCATAGCACTTTAAGCTGCCGCATGGCGGGAGGTGCTCGGCCATCTTCCATTGTCCCGATCGTCCGTGCCAGTTAGGTGAAGTGTCCGAATCTGACTTAGGTACGATTAATGCGCGCCGGACCGGCTGCAAGAAACGGCGCGAACGCTTTCCGGACCGTTTCGAGAAAAGCATCGCTGAAGCGACCGATTGGAGCTTGGCTGTGATCGAGGTAATAGGACCGTTCAAGAACATCGTAATTGCATTCGCTTACGGTAATCCAGCCGCGGTCATAGCCAGTCAGTTTGGCGCGGCGCAGTTCCAGCTTTGGAATCTCGATCGCCTGTTGCTCGCCGAATGGGGGCTTTGACGAAATCGGCAGCAAAAGCAAATGTGTCAGCCCTTGCTTGTCGATCATGGTCAGGAGCATGCAGACAGGGCGATCCTTCTCCCCATGCTCCCGAGCCGGGTTTTCCTCGACCTGCCAGCGCCAAAGATAGGGGTAGGAGACAATGTCACCTCGCCGGAAACCATCACTCATCGGCCGATGCCTGGTATTCAGCGGAATCGTTTTCCAACTGCTCCAGGAACATGGTTGCCAGATCGTCCGGCATTTCACCGGCTCCATAGACGCGGCGTGGGTCAGCATGGCCTTTCAGCTTTTCGTAAAGTTCGACCGGCATAACCACAACAGAGGGGCGCCCATGTTTGGTCAACGTGATCGGCCGTTTCTTGGCCTCATCATGATAACGACCAAAATGGCGCATGAATTCGACAGTGCTAACGGTGTCCAACGATGAGATCCTTTTCTGTGTTATCGGAATAATACAGAAAATACAGAAATTACGCAAGCCGCCGCTTCGGAAAGTGGCCGGAGCGGCTTTCCCTCGTGCCATGACCCTCCCCAATCCGTTGCGACCAGTCCTTACATATCCGAGCTAATCCCTTCGGGAACGTTCACGGCGGTTCAGGCGCCTTCCCGTCTCGATCACGATTCAAGAGAGTATGCAGTAGCGCCGATCAGCTGTTCGGTTCGCCGCTGACCCTCAAAGCTGCAGCGATTGTCCGTCAAAGGCGAAGAACGCTTCGGGGAAGCTCTTCTGCGCGTCACGCTGCATATCGTCCAGTTCGCGGTCCGTGCGGCCGGGCGCGTGATGGAACATGGCAAGCCGCTTGGCGCCGGCCTTCTTGGCGAGCTTGATGCCTTCCTGCCACGTAGAATGGCCAAAACCGAGATATTTCTGCATCTCCGTTTCCAGATAGGTCGCATCGTAGATGGCAAGATCTGCACCCGCCATCAATTCAAGCGCCGCCTCATCGAGTTTGCCTGCCGCATGCTCGGTATCATAGACCATGGCGATCACGCGGCCCGCCCACTCGATGCGATAGCCGATGCAGCCGCCGGGATGATTCAGCCTGGTCGTATGAATGACGATGCCCGGATGCGGCTTCAGCGTGTCGCCGGCGGCGAAATCGCGAAAATTCATCGTGGCACGACAGATATCGGGTTCGACGGGGAACCACGGCGGCCGCATGAATTGGCCGATCAATTGCCGGGTCGTCGTCTTGCCCGCCAGATGGCCCGACCAGAGATCGACGCTGACGCGCGGATCATAGATCGCGTTGAAAAAGGGCAGACCGATGATGTGATCGTAGTGCGAATGGGTGAAGAAGAGATCGATGTTACGAACCTCTTCCTTGGCAAGGGAGGCGGCTGCCTCACGCAAACCGGTCCCGGCGTCGAACAGAATATGCCTGCCACCATGCCGTAACTCAATGCACGACGTATTGCCGCCGTACCGCTCAAATTCCGGTCCCGATACAGGGATGCTTCCCCGCACGCCCCAAAATTTCAGCTCGAAACTATCGTTGTTCATGGAAGTTTTTACACCATTCCCCTTTTCGGTCAAAAAAAGCATACTTTTGCTATCGTGCGAAGCCAGCAATTTCCAAAAGTTGCGCGGTGGTAAAAACTGGATCTTATCGTTCCATCGACAAGGATCGTCCGGCGAGTAACGCCAGCGGATCGCACAGACCTAATATAGGTATGCTACGGCAAAATAGATAAGGGGCCGGGATCGGCCATCCCGACTCGGTCCGTCGACATGAAATTGCGCCCCGCCGAAGGGCAGGCCTTGAGGGGCCGAGATTTGCGCTGAGGCGTCTGATTTGCTGCTTTACAAAGTGGCCGCCGAGCGCGCCGCCTGCTCGTAATAGCCGGATAACGCCCTTAAATGCGAGGCGATATCGGAGAGGTCATCTTGCGAAAGACCCGATACCTTGGTCGCCTCCACCAGCAGCCGCTCGCGTATTTCGGCATAGCGCTTCAACGCGTCCAGGCCCTTGTCGGTAACCTGGATCGTCTTTTCCTTGCCTGCCTTGCCGCTTTTAACCAAGCCCGCCGCCTCGAGCTTCTTGACGGCATAATTGGCGACATGCGTATCCTCGATATCGAGGACGAGGCAGAGATCGGCGAGCGTTTTCGGCCTGTCGCGATGCCGCACCGAATGAATGACCAGGATTTCGACCGGCGAAAGGCCCGGCACACCAGCCGCCGCCATGCAGCGCACCAGCCATCGATTGAAGGCATGGGAAAAGAGGATCGACCCGTATTCCAGCTCCGACAGCGCCGGCGAGCTGCCGCCCGCGAGATGGGCTGACGATACGATCAATTCACGCTGATTGCTCTTTACCTCAGACGTCACCTGAAAACTCCTTCGATCCGGATCGAGAATGTGCAGATTGCTAAAGCCGAGCGGTCGATGCCGTCCGGCTTCGGCGTTGCGCTCCTATTCGTCGCGTTTTCCGTAACCGCCGCCCGTCGGGGTCACGACCGTAAAGGCTTCGCCCGCCTCAAGCACGGTATGGGCCGAGCCGATCAGCTCTTCGATCCTCCCATCGTTGCGGCGGACGTAGTTGCGGCCGGTCTGCCCGGCTTCCCCGCCCTTGATGCCGAAGGGCGCGACGCGCCGGTGGCCCGACAGAATGGCGAATTCCAGCCTTTCGCGCGTGCGGATAGTGCGCTGCGTGCCATTGCCGGAGTTCCACTTGCCGCGCCCGCCGGAATTCGGACGAATGTGGAAATCCTCCAGAACGACCGGAAAGCGCGTCTCGAGGATTTCAGGATCGGTCAGGCGGGAATTGGTCATGTGCGTGTGGACGGCGTCGGCGCCGTTGAAACCCGGCCCTGCGGGCGCACCGGAGCAGATCGTCTCGTAATACTGATAGGTATCGTTGCCGAAGGTCAGGTTGTTCATCGTACCTTGGGCTGCGGCGAGCGCCTCGACCGCACCGAACAAGCAGTTGGTTACGGCCTGACTCACTTCAACATTGCCGGCGACGACGGCGGCCGGATATTGCGGCGTCAGCATCGTGCCTTCGGGGATGATGATGCGGATTGGCCGAAGGCAGCCGGCATTCATCGGAATGTCCGCTTCGACGAGGACGCGGAAGACATAGAGCACGGCAGCCCGAGTGACTGGCTGCGGCGCGTTGAAATTGTCCGGGCGCTGCGCGGACGTGCCGGTGAAATCGACCGTCGCCTCGCGCTTGTCCCTGTCGATCGAGATCTTGACGACGATCCTGCAGCCCTGGTCCATCTCATAGCTGAACTCGCCATCCGACAGACGATCGAGAACGCGGCGCACGCTTTCGGCCGCATTATCCTGAACATGCCCCATATAGGCATCGACGACATCTTCGCCGAAGTGAACGATCATCTTTTTCAGCTCGGCAACACCCTTTTCGTTGGCGGCGACCTGGGCTTTGAGATCGTTGATGTTCTGCGCCAGCGTACGCACCGGATAGCGCGCGCCCGTCAGCAGTTTGGTAAGTTCTGCCTCACAGAATCGGCCGCGATCGAGCAGCTTGAAATTGTCGATATAGACGCCTTCTTCCTCGATATGGGTGGCGAGCGGCGACATCGATCCCGGCGAAATGCCGCCGATATCGGCATGATGGCCGCGGCTCGCGACCCAGAAGCGGATCTTCTCGCCGGCATCGTCGAAGACCGGGGTGCAGACGGTGAGATCGGGCAGATGCGTGCCGCCATTGTAGGGCGCATTGATGAGGAAGACATCGCCCGGATGAATAATGGCATTCTCGCGGATCGCGGTTGCGACGGATGCATCCATGGAGCCCAGATGAACCGGCATATGCGGCGCGTTGGCAACCAGATTGCCTTCCGCATCGAAGACGGCGCAGGAGAAATCCAGCCGTTCCTTGATATTGACCGAGTAGGCGGTGTTCTGCAGCGTCATGCCCATCTGTTCGGCGATCGACATGAAGAGATTGTTGAAGATCTCCAGCATGACCGGATCGGCCTTGGTGCCGATGGCATTGCGCTCCGGCAGCGCCTTGATGCGCTTGAGGACGATGTGATCCTTGGTGGTCAGTTGCGCCTGCCAGCCGTCCTCGATGACGATCGTCTGGTTCGGCTCGATGATGATGGCGGGGCCAGTGACGGTCTGGCCGGGCTTGATCGCCTGGCGCAAGACGACAGCCGCTTCGTGACTTGCACCGTTCGAATAGAAGGCAGTGCGCCTTGCTGCCTCAGCCTCGCCTTCGGCAGCCGCTTCGAGTTCGACCGCGATGTCGGCAGCAGCGCCGCCGATCGTTTCGATCTCGACGGCCTCCACGACCAGAGGCTTGTCTTCGGCAACGAAGCCGAAGCGGCGCTTGTGCAGCGTCTCGAACTGGCTACGCAATCGCGGGGGATTGTCGATCTCGGGGAAAGTCGTCTCAACGGCCAGCAGAGTATCGGTGCCGGCGTAGCGGATGTGGGCGCGCTGGACCGTCTTGATCTCAGCCGTTGCGACGCCCTGTGCTTCCAACTCGGGCATGCATTCGCCGCGCAATTCGCTGCCGAGTGCCGCAATCGATGCTGGTGCGACATCATCAAGGGAAACGCCGAGCGCCTTCTGGCGCGTTGCCCGGATATCGGCAAGCCCCATGCCATAGGCGGAGAGAAGGCCGGACATCGGATGTAGAAGGATGCTCTTCATGCCGAGCGCATCGGCAACCAGGCAGGCATGCTGGCCGCCTGCACCGCCGAAGCAATTC
>NZ_JAUQTZ010000198.1:0-8589 GCF_059803845.1 Rhizobium sp. UFLA01-1127
GGTGAGATAGAGTGTCATCAGCGGCTGGAAACGATCGCCCGCCGGCAATGCCTTCAAAATGCGCTCGCGATAGGCCGTCGCGTCCGCCGTCGTCACGACGGGCGGGACGAGATTGGGCATGATGATGGCGCGGGCGAAGTGTCTGGACGTATCAGCGATCACGCCTTCCAGCATGGCGCCATCCCGCAGATGCAGATGCCAGTCGTCAGGACGGCGGATGGTGAGCTTTTGCATGGGCGCGACCTCTGGGATGTGAGCGCGATCTTGCCCGAAGGCTGTTTCGGCCTTTTCGGGATCGCACTTTTGCTATCGCGCTTCGATAGCACCATCCGCCCCCGCAAAACAATCCGCGCCGGCGCCTAAATGACGGTCAAGGTCAGCCCTGCACGATATCGATGGTGACGTCTGCACGGCGGCGGTTCTCGAGGATCAGCCGGCCATTCGGCAGGTCATTGCCGTAGACCTTGGCCCGGGCGGTTTCTTCATCGAGATCGTAGCCCCTCCAGCGCGCCCAAAGCCGCTCCTCGAGCACCTCGATGGGCGGGGCGAGCATGATCGAATAGTCGAACATGCCCTCAAGTTCAGCCCATTTTCCCTGGCTGAACAGCAGGTAGTTTCCTTCGACGACGATGAAGCGATGCTCGGCCGAGACGATGCGGGCCGAGGCGATGGCAATCTCCCGCGAACGGTCGAAGACCGGAACCAGGACCTCCTGGTCGGCGGCGCGCACAGCCTTGACGATGTCGAGAAAGGCGCGAACGTCGAAACTTTCCGGTACGCCCTTCCGCTTCAGAAGTCCCTTCTCGACGAGGACGGCATTGTCCATGTGGAAGCCGTCCATCGGCAGGACTTCGACGCTTTCCCCTTTTGCCTTCAGAGCTTTGGCGACATTGTCGGCCAGTGTCGATTTTCCGGCGCCGGGAGGACCGGCAATCGCCACAAGGAACCGCTTCGCGTTGCCGGCGCGCGCAATGATCTCGCCGGCAACATCTTCAAGAGAGATGCTCATGCAGCGACATTCTCGACCGGCGGAGCCTTGGCGCCGGTCATGAAGGCGACAGCATCGGACATGGAATAATCCTTGGGGTTGATGACGGTCAGGCGTCGTCCAAGGCGATGGATATGAATGCGGTCCGCCACCTCGAAGACGTGCGGCATGTTGTGCGAGATCAGGACGATCGGCAAGCCGCGGGCGCGCACGTCGAGGATGAGCTCCAGAACCTTGCGGCTTTCCTTGACGCCGAGGGCTGCCGTCGGCTCGTCCATGATGACGACCTTGGAGCCGAAGGCAGCGGCGCGCGCCACGGCCACACCCTGGCGCTGACCGCCGGAAAGCGTTTCCACCGCCTGGTTGATGTTCTGGATCGTCATCAGACCCAGCTCAGTCAGTTTGTCACGAGCGCGCTTTTCCATGGCCGGCCGGTCGAGCATGCGGAATACGGAGCCGAGAATGCCGGGCCTGCGCACTTCACGACCGAGGAACATGTTGTCGGCAATCGAGAGCGCCGGCGACAGCGCCAGATTCTGGTAGACGGTTTCGATACCGGCTTCGCGCGCTTCCATCGGCGAGCGGAAGTGGACCGGCTTTCCCTCCAGCCTGATCTCGCCCTCATCGGGGGTGACCGCGCCGGAGATCGCCTTGATCAGCGAGGATTTGCCGGCGCCGTTGTCGCCGATCACGGCAAGGATCTCGCCGGGATAGAGGTCGAAATCGGCGTTGTCGAGCGCGGTCACGCGTCCATAGCGCTTGACGAGACCGCGGGCAGTGAGGATGGGTTCGACGGTCGTGGTCATGCCGATACCTTTCTGATCCATTGATCGATCGCGACGGCGCCGATGATGAGTACGCCGGTCAGAAGCACCTTCCACTGCGGATCGGCTCCGAGCATATTGAGGCCCATGGAGACGACGCCGACGATCATGGCGCCGAAGAGCGTGCCGAGGATCGAGCCGCGGCCGCCGAAGAGCGAGATGCCGCCGATGACGGTTGCGGTGATCGCCTGAAGATTGAAATCGGTCACGGCGGAGGACGGCGAGACCGAGCCGTTGCGGCCAATGGAGACCCAGGCGGCAAGGGCTGCAATCAGTCCCGATACGCCATAGACGGCAAGAAGTACCTTCTTGGTCTGAATACCGGCAAGTTTCGCCGCTTCCGGATCGTCACCGACCGCATAGACATGGCGCCCCCAGGCCGTGTGATTGAGGACGTACCAAAGGCCGACGACCAAGAGCACCATGGCGATGACGCCGAGAGTGAGCACCGCACCGCCGACCCGGAAGCTGGCGGCAAACAGATGCAAGAGCGGCGCCTTTTCATCGACATCGGTGTCGCGGATGGTTTCGTTGGCCGAATAGATGAAGTTCGTCGCCATGACGATATTCCATGTGCCGAGCGTCACGATGAACGGCGGCAGCTTCATGTTGGCGACGAGGAAGCCGTTGAGCAGGCCGCAAATGCCACCCACCACCATGCCGGCCACGATAGCGATCGGTGTCGGCAGACCGTAGGTGACGGCGACATTGCCCATGACGACGGAGGAGATGACCATGATGACGCCGATGGACAGATCGATGCCGGCGGTCAGGATGACCAGCGTCTGGGCCGCGCCGAGAATACCGACGATGGCGATCTGCTGCAGGATGAGCGTCAGCGTATAGGCGGAAAAGAACCGCCCGCCGATCGAGATGCCGAAGATCACGATCGCCAATACCAAGACGATGAGCGGCACCGCCGCCGGCGTCGAATGCAGAAAGTGCTGCACGCGCTTCAAAAGAGAGACATCGTTGTGCTCGAACGAAGCGACGTTCTTGTCGCTGCCGTCGAGAACACGTTCGAATTCCTGTGCTCCGGACATTTTGTTCCTCCGCCACCGCGCACATGCGCGGAAACCGCCGGCTGTTGGGGGCCAGCCAGGATCTGAACCCGACCGACGTGACTGTTTCGATTGTCTGTTCCCTATAAAAGAGCCGCGCCAGCAGGCGCATGACGCGGCTCCTTAAGGGATTATATCACATTCGTGAGGGGCTTAGCCCCAGCACTTGTTCAAGCCTTCCTTGGTGTCGATGGACTTCAGACCGGAAACCGGCTTGTCCGTCACCAGGGAAACGCCGGTGTCGAAGAAGGTCTTGCCTTCGGTTGGCTTCGGCTTTTCACCGGAGTCGGCGAACTTCTTGATCGCCTCGACGCCGAGGGCAGCCATCATCAGCGGATACTGCTGGGCAGTTGCGCCGATGACACCATCCTTGACCGACTTGACGCCCGGGCAACCGCCGTCGATCGAAACGATCAGAACCTGCTTTTCGAGGCCGACAGCCTTCAGGGCCTGATAAGCACCGGTCGCGGCCGGCTCGTTGATCGTGTGGATGACGTTGATGCCGGAGTCCTTCTGCAGAAGGTTTTCCATGGCCTTGCGGCCGCCTTCTTCGTTGCCGTTGGTGACGTCATGGCCAACGATGCGCGGATCGGTTTCGTCGCCGATCTTGTTCGGGTCCTTCGGGTCGATGCCGAAGCCCATCATGAAGCCCTGGTCGCGCAGGACATCGACGGACGGCTGCGACGGCGTCAGATCCAGGAAGCCGATCTTGGCGTCCTTGACCTTATCGCCGAGGGTTTCCTTGGCCCACTGTCCCACCAGCTTGCCAGCAAGCAGGTTGTCCGTGGCGAAGGTGGCGTCAGCCGCATTGGCCGGTTCCAGCGGCGTGTCGAGTGCGATGACGAGCAGGCCGGCATCACGTGCCTTCTTGACCGAAGGAACAATGCCCTTGGTGTCGGATGCGGTGATCAGAATGCCCTTCGCGCCATCGGCGATGCAGCTCTCGATCGCGGCGACCTGGCTTTCGCTGTCACCATCGATCTTGCCGGCGTAGGACTTCAGCGTAACGCCGAGTTCCTTGGCCTTGGCGGCAGCGCCTTCCTTCATCTTGACGAAGAAGGGATTGGTATCGGTCTTGGTGATGAGGCAGGCGGATACGCCGGCGGCCTTGGCAGGTGCTGCGAAGGCAACGCCGATCGCCAGAGCGGCGACTGCTGCGGAAATAACAGATTTCTTCATTCAATCCTCCCGATGTTTGAAAGGCCGGATCCTCCGGCTGTCGCGGGCTCACTCCGAACCCGGTTTAAAGATGCGTCATGCCTGTCGGATTGTTTTCGGTAGACCTCCTCCAAGGCCATGTGCGCATCCTCGACGGTCCATATCAGAACCCAAAGAAATCCGCCTGTCAATAAATAAATCGGATTGAATTATTAATTGGATGTGGCATTCTGGAAAAAATCAGGCATGGCCATGATGGAAGGAGCAGGCCCATGTCTCTCGTGCACGACCCGGAGGACACACCCACAGCGCCGGCGATTCTCGACCCCTCCGGGGGTGCGAACCAGCTTGGCGTGCGCGCCCATAACGAGCGGCTCGTGCTGTCGCTGGTGCGCCGTCATGGCGCCCTGTCGAAGGCCGATATCGCCCGGCGGAGCGGCCTTTCGGCGCAAACCGTGTCCGTTATCATGCGGGAATTGGAGAAGGACGGACTGCTGTCGCGCGATGCGCCGGTGCGTGGGCGTGTCGGACAGCCATCCATCCCCATGCGGCTCAATCCGGACGCGGTGCTCTCCTTCGGCGTCAAGATCGGCCGGCGCAGCGCCGACCTCGTGCTGATGGATTTCGTCGGCGGCATCAGGATGCAGCTCCATCAAACCTATCCCTATCCGCTGCCGCAGGACATTCTCGCTTTCGTGACCTCCGGCATCAAGGAATTGGAAGGCCGGCTCAGCGACAGTGAACGGCGCAGGATCGCCGGCATCGGCGTCGCGGCGCCGTTCGAACTGTGGAACTGGGCAGAACAGGTAGGAGCCCCGCCCGGCGCGATGGACGTGTGGCGCGGTTTCGATCTGAGAACCGAAATCGCTTCACGTGTGCAGCATCCCGTGCTGCTGCAGAACGACGCCACCAGCGCCTGCGGCGCAGAACTCGTCTTCGGCGTCGGCCCGCATTATCCCGATTTCGTCTACTTCTTCATCGGCTCTTTCCTTGGCGGCGGTATCGTTCTCAATTCGTCGATCTTCGTGGGCCGGACAGGGACGGCCGGCGCGCTTGGCCCTCTGCCCGTGCGCGGCCGCAATGGCGAGAACCGACAGCTTCTGGAGATCGCCTCGATCTTCGTGCTCGAAAATCTTCTGCGGGATCACGGCTTCGACTCGCGTCCTCTCTGGTACTCGGCCGACAACTGGATCGATTTCGGCGAACCGCTGGAAATCTGGATCCAGGATACGGCCAAGGCATTGGCGCAGGCGATCGTGGCATGCGCCTCCGTCATCGATTTCAGCGCCGCCGTCATCGATGGCGGGTTTCCGCACTGGGTGCGCGAACGCGTGGTGCGCGCAACCATGAAGGCTGCCGCGGAACTGGATCTTCAGGGCGTCGTCATGCCCGAGATCGTCGAGGGCGCGGTGGGACCGCAGGCCCGCGCCATCGGCGGCGCCAGCCTGCCGATCTTTGCGCGCTACCTCATCGATCAAAACGTTCTTTTCAAGGAGATAGAGCATGCTGAAGGGCATTGACCCGCTATTGAGCCCAGAGCTTTTGGCGACCTTGCGCGCGATGGGCCATGGCGACGAGATCGCCCTCGTGGACGGCAATTATCCAGGCCTCGAACATGGGCGGCGCCTCATCCGCCTCGATGGCCACGGCGTCACTCCTGTGCTCGACGCCGTGCTGAGCGTTTTGCCGATCGACGATTTCGTGCCGCAGGCGATTTTCCGGGCAACCGTCAAACAGGATCGGGACGCCGTCGACCCTGTTCATGCCGAAATGATCGAGTGCTGCGCCCGGCACGTACCCGACATCAAGGTCGTGCCGCTGCTGCCGGCGGAATTCTACGAGCGGGTGAAGCAGGCGCATGCGCTGATCCAGACCAGCGAGCCGCGGCTCTATGGGAACGTTATTCTGCGCAAGGGTGTGATTTATCCAAAGGTGTGAGGGGACGGTCCTAAAGGCCCCTCATCCGGCCTTCGGCCACCTTTTCACCGCGCGCGGGGAGAAGGGGATGGGCGCACCTGCGACCTTCCTTTCGGCAATTTGCTCAGACGAGAATGCAAAACAAGTCCCCTCTCCCCGTCAAACGGGAAGAGGGTTAGGGTGAGGGGCAGAACTCGCCAAGTGGTCGAAGCGTATTGCTCGGCCCTCAAATATCCCCCGCCGAAGGTCCCCAGACATCCGTCATGGCAAAGCCTTCCGACATGGGGTCGAAGGGATCGAGCGCCACCTGGCTCAAGCCGAAGGTGAAGCCGCGGCCGGTGATCGTCGGGATGATGGCTGGCTTCCCGGCGACCTCGGTCTCCGCCTGCAGGCCAACTTCGAACTCCGAACCGATGATCGAGCGGGACTTGAAGACATCGCCGACCTTGGCCTTGCCTCGGGCATGCAGCGTCGCAAGATTGGCGGAATTGCCGGTGCCGCAGGGCGAACGGTCGGCGCGGCCGGGCCACATGGTCGTGCAGGTGCGGATCGCACCATCGGCATCGATGTCGCGGAACATCACATAGGCAACGCCCGAGATCGCCGGAATTTCCGGATGAACCACCGTGATCGCCCGGTTGATCGCATCCTTGATGACCATGCCGGCCTGAACGAGGGCGGCCGCGTTGGCCTTTTCGATCTTCAAGCCGATCTGACCGACATCGACGAGCCCGTAGAAAATGCCGCCATAGCAGAGGTCGAGCTTGATCCTGCCCCATTGCGCCGTGTCGAGACCGACATCCAGCTCGTGCACGAAGGACGGCACCATGGTCAGCCGCACCTTTTCGCACCGGCCGTCGCGGCAGGTCGCGGTGGCGCGCACGAGGCCGGCAGCCGTGTCGAGCGTGACGACGGTTTCCGGCTCCTTCATTTCGACAATGCCGGATTCAAGCAGGGCCGTGGTCACGCAGATGGAGTTCGAGCCCGAGCTCGCATGCGCCTGATCCGGCTGCAGGATGATGAAGCCCGCATCGGCCTCGGGGTGCTTGGCCGGCAGCAGCAGATTGACGGAGCCAATCGGCGCGCCGCGCGGCTCCAGAACAAGGAAGCGGCGCAGCTCCTGACCCTTCGGATCGGTGTTCAGCCAATGAAGCTGCTCGGCAATGCTGTTGCCGGGGATTTTGGGCACGCCGCCGATGGCGACCTTGCCGATTTCCCCTTCGCAATGAACGTCCAGCAGCTGGATCGTGCGCTTCCATCTCATCTCATATGCTCCAATCAGACGTGTCGCGTAATGCCGCCATCGACGCGGATATTCTGGCCGGTAATGTAGCCGGCGCCATCCGACAGCAGGAAGGCAGCCGTCTTGGCGATTTCGCTCATCAGGCCGATGCGCTTCATCGGCACCTTGTCGGCGGTTTCCGGTTTGTGGTTCAGGCTGTCGATATAGCCGGGCAGGATGCAGTTCATGCGGATATTGTCGGCTGCGTAGCGATCGGAGTAAAGCTTGGTGAAGGCGCCGGCCGCGGCGCGATAGGTGCAGGAGACCGGAAAGACCAGCGACGGTTCGTAAGCGGCGAAGGTGGTGATATTGACGAAAGCGCCTTTGCACTGCTTCAGCATGACCGGCGTCACCAGCCGCGCCATGCGCACAAGCGACAGGATCATCATGTCGGAGCCGAGCGTCCAGCTCTCGTCCGTGATGTCGAGCAGATCGCCCTTTGGCGGATGGCCCGTGTGATTGACCACGGCATCGATGCGGCCATAGCTTTTCATCGTCAAGTCGAAGATAGCCTGGATATCCTCGGCCTTTTCGGCAACACCGCGCGAAGCGACGCCGCCTAGCTCGGCCGCCAGCGTCTCGCAGCTTTCCGACGGCGACATCAGCGCCAGCCGATAGCCATTGGCGGCAAGCTCGCGGGCGATCGCTTCGCCCATGCCGCGGCCACCCCCGGTAATCAGTGCAACGGGCTTTTTGGTATCGGACATGGCTTTCCTCCTGACAGCTGTGGGTGCAAACGGCGTCCTGCCGAGCGTCGGTTTGGTGACCGATATCATATCGGCCCCCGGCCGGCCTGTCGCCAGCTACGTCCGGGACCATTCGCAATTATGCCATGCGCCAACAGGCACGGCTCTCTGATATATCAGATTGATCAACATGGCTACGACGTTTTGCAGCAGCCGTGAAGGCCGCTGCTGCGGATCAAATCATGGCTAAATCATTGCTGCAGCGCTTCACCGACATTGCTGCCAGTCGCTTCGACGCTATCGCCGAGAGAGCCGACGGTATTGCCGGCCGAAGCGCCGACCCGGCGCAACTGTTCGCCGTAGTTCTGCCGGGTGCGGGGATCGAAAATGGCAATCGGGGCGCTGACGGCCGCCCCTGCGACGCTGCCGACCGTTTGTGCGGCCCCCATGGCAACAGCGCCGACGGCATCGCCGATACCGACATCGGAATCGGTGATGGTCTGGCCGGCAATCAGCCGGGCGCCGATCAGCTTCACCACTTCCGGGCTTTCGGCGAACTTGCCGTGGTTCAGGCTATCGCCAGTCTTGAGCTTGGTGAGATCGAGTACGGCGATGCACTGCTTTTCCAGCTCGCTGCGGTAGGGTTCGGCGGCGGGATCGATCTGGCCGAGGC
>NZ_JAUQTZ010000199.1:0-8531 GCF_059803845.1 Rhizobium sp. UFLA01-1127
CCATGCCCGGTCACAGCGTTGGCCGCAATCGCAATGCCGCTGGCGGCGATTGCGCCAGCCGATAGTATGGTCTGCGCGGTGATGCCCGCAGAGGCGGTCAGGTTCATCTCGCCAGCAGTTCCAAGCACTATACCGCCGCCACGGGCATTGGTGGCCGCGAAATCGATGCCGGAGATCAGCGTCGGCGCGTTGATGTGACTGCCGCTAACCGTGAGATTGCCGGCAACAATGATCTGGTTGCTGACATCGACATTGCCGACAATGCCTGCGCTGCCATGAGCGGTGATGCTGTCGGCAATGAGATCCGCCGCATTCGCCGTGAAGTCACCGGCCGAAAGGATTGTCCCGGCGGCAATATTGCCGGAGGCCGTAAGATTGGTGCTGCCAGACGACGCCAGCGCGATAGTGCCGCCCGCGGCATTGGTGGCGGCAAAGTCGATACCCGAGATCAGCGTGGGTGCGCTGATGCTGCCGCCATTGATAGTAAGGTCGCCGGCAGCAAGAATCTGGTTGCTGACGTCTACGTTGCCGACAATGCCGACTTTGCCATGGCTGGTAATGCTATTTGCCTGCAAATTGCCGGCATCGGCCGTGACATCGCCGGCCGACAGGATCGTGCCCGCCGTGGCGTTGCCGGCAACGGTGAGGTTCATGGCGCCCGATGAGGCGAGGACGATGTTGCCACCATTACCGTTGGTAGCCGCGAAATCGACACCGGAGATCAGAAGACCGGAGCTGAGGCTGTTTGCGTTGATGGTGAGATCGCGTGCCGATAAGACCTGGCCACCGACGCCAACGTGACCGCCGGCCTGCAGATCGGTGTTGCCATGGCTGATAATGCTGCTTGCGGTCAGATCCATCGCCTGAGTGGAAAGATCGCCGGCCGAGAGAAGCGTGCCGACCGTGATGCCGCCCGCGGAGTTCAGCGACAAATCACCGCTTGATGTCTGGACGATATTGCCGTTGGCGGCAGCCGTTCCAGCGAAGTCGACACCGGAGACGATTGCCCCGGCTGCAATGCTCGGGCCTGAGACGCTGACGGTTCCACCGCCAAGGATTTGGCCATTGACGGTGGTAGCACCAGCAAGCGCGATATCCTTGTGGCCGGTGACGGTATCGGCCGTCACGGTGGCGGCATTGGAATTGATGGCACCGCCCGCCTCGATCGTCGATGCGGAGAGCCCACCGCTGAGCTGGGCTGTCAGGTCGCCAGTCTGGCCGAGGACGATATTGCCTCCTACCCTGCTGGTCGCGTCGAAGTCGATACCGGCGACGACAGATTGGGCCGACAGGCTCTGACCTGTGATCCGCACGTTGCCAGCGCCAAGGATCTGGCCGGCAACGCTGGTGGCACCATTGAGCATCATGTCGCCATGCACTGTGACGGCATCCGCAGTCACGGTGGCACCGCTGGCCGAAAAGCTGCCAGCCGAAAGCAATGTGCCGGTCTTGATAGAACCTGTCGAAGCGAGCGTCAGATTGCCGCTTGTCGTCTGGACGATGTTCCCATTGGCGGCTGCCGTTCCGGCAAAATCGACGCCTGAGACGATAGCCCCAGTTTGGATGCTCGAGCCGGAGACGCCCACGTTACCGCCACCGAGCAGCTGATTGGCAACGGTCACGCCTCCGACGGCCGTTCCGGAAAGCGTTACATCCTTGTGGCCAGTGATTGAAGCTGCTGCGACGGACGTGCCGCTGAGATCGACGGCACCCGCTGCCTGTATGGTCGACGCAGCTACGGCGCCATTGACATTCACGGTCAGATCACCGCGTTGACCAAGGGCGATATTGCCGCCGGCGGCATTGGTGGCATCGAAATCAATACCGGAAACGATGGTCTGGGCGGACAGGCTTTGGCCCGTGATCGAAACGTTGCCGGACCCGAGGATCTGGTTTGCGATGCTGACCGCGCCATTGAGCGTGACAGCGCCATGTGCCGTCACGCTATCAGCGCCGACGGTGGAACCGGAGGCATTGAGATTCCCGCCCGATAACAATGTGCCAGCGCTGATGTTGCCGGACGACGTCAAGGAAATGTCGCCGCTTGCCGTCTGGACGATGTTGCCGCCGTTGGCCGACGTAGCAGAGAAGTCGACACCCGAGACAATAGTCCCGGCGTGGATGCTCGAGCCGAAGATTCCGATATTCCCGCCGCCAAGCACCTGATTAGTGACAGCGACGCCGCCCACCGCCGTTCCAGAAACAGTGACATCCTTATGGCCGGTGATCGAAGCTGCAGTGACGGATGCACCACTGAGGTTGATGGTGCCCGCTGCCTGTATGGTCGGCGCAGCAACGGCCGCGTTAACGTTCACAGTCAAATCGCCAGCTTGGCCAAGGACGATATTGCCGTTAGCTGCATTGGTCGCGTCGAAGTCGATACCGGAAACAATCGTCTGCGCCGACAGGCTCTGGCCGGTGATCGATAAGTTGCCGGAGCCGAGGATCTGGTTTGTCACGCTGATCGCGCCGCCGAGCGTGATATCACCGTGCGCAGTCATGCTACTCGCACCAACGGTCGAGCCCTTGGCACTGAGATTGCCCGCCGATAGCAGCGTGCCGGCGCTGAGTGCGCCCGAAGCCGCAAGCGCAAGGTCACCGCTCCCGGCCAGCACGATATTGCCATTGGCGGCGGCAGTCCTCGTGAAGTCGACGCCTGAGACTATGGTCCCGGCACCGATACTGGAACCGGAGATCGCAACATCCCCGCCGCCCAGCACCTGATTGGTAACATTCACGCCCGCGCCCGCGCCGGAAAGGATTATATCCTTGTGACCGGTGATCGAATCTGCTGTGACGGATGCGCCGCTCACATCGATGACACCCGCGGCCTGGATGGTTGGCGCCGTGACGGCGCCATTGACGGACACGTTCAAATCGCCGGCCTGACCAAGGACGATGTTGCCGCCAGCCGCATTTGTGCCGCCAAAATCAAGGCCGGCGACGATGGTCTGTGCAGACAGGCTCTGCCCGGTGATCGAGACGTTGCCCGAGCCGAGAATCTGGCCGCTGATATCCACGCGACCGCTTGTGGTCGTCGTGCTGATGACGCCGCCAAGCGTCATGTCGTGATGGGCCGAGATATTGCCGGCGGTGATCGCCGCACCGCTGGCATTGAGATCGCCGGCGGACAGCAAGGTACCGACCTTGAGCTGGTCGGACGCGGTCAACGACAGATTGCCAGTCCCAGCCGTGGTCTGGCTGAGTATGACGCCGCCGCCAGAGGCATTGGCGGCGGCTATATCGACGCCGGAAACAACGGCGTCGGCTTTAATGTCGGAGCCGGAAACGCTGACATTGCCTGCACCGAGAACCTGGCCCGTCACATTGACGACACCACTCCCGGCTGTCGCACTGGTGGCGCCCGAAAGCGTAATGTCCTTGTGGCCGGTGATCGTATCGGCGGTGATGGTCTGGCCGCTGGCATTGATCGCGCCGGCTGCAAGCACGGTCCCTGCCTGGATGGCGCCAGTGTTGTCGTTGATCGTCAGATCGCCGCTACTCGCCAGCACGATGTTGCCGCCATTGACTTTGGTGGCAGTAAAGTCGACGCCGGACGCGAGTAGACCGGTGCTGATCCCATTGGCGTTGCCATTGATGGTGATATTGCCCGCGCTGAGCAATTGGTTGGCGACATTGACCCCACCACTAATGCCGACATTGCTGTGGCTGGTAACGTTGTTGGCCTGCAACAGGGCGGCCTGAACCGTCAGGTCGCCGGCCGACAGCAAGTTGTCGGCAACGATATTGCCTGCGGTGGCGGTGAGCCCGAGCGTACCCAACGAGCCGAGAACAATGCCGCCGCCGTTCGCGCCGGTAGCGGCAAAGTCGACACCGGCGGCAATGGCGCCTGCCTGAAGGGCAGACCCCGAGATCAGGACATTACTGGCAACCAAAACCTGGCCGCTGACGTCAACGCGGCCGCCTGCCGTATTGACCGTAAGCGCTCCGTGGGAGGTGATGCCGCTGGCTGTCAGAGACGCCGCAGTTACCGTCAGATTGTTGGCCGACTGAGCGCCGCCCGCAGTCATATTGCCGGTCGCGGTCGTCTTGAGGCTTCCGGCCGACAAAAGATTGCCGGTGGCGATATTGCCGCCGGTCGCCGTCAGGCTCAGATCACCAGCTACCCCGAGCACCACATTGCCATTCGGATCAGCGCTGGTGGCGGCGATGTTGATGCCTGAGATGACTTTGCCGATGGAGATGGACCGGCCGGTAACATTGACATTACCCTGTGCCTGCACATTGCCGGCAACGGCAATATCGAGAGCGGCACTCGAGGCGATGTTCTGGCCGCTCTGCAGCGAGGCGGCCGAGATCGAGCCGGCCGTAGCGGTCAGATTGAGGTCGCCTGTGCTATTGGCAGCCCCTGCGATCGCGATATCGCCAGAGGTGGCGACAAGGGTTGTTGCGCCATTGCCAGCGGTGACGCTGCCGGCGGCAATGCCACTACCCGAAGTCATCTGCACGGTCGTACCGCTGTTGACATCGCCGGAGACGCTGAGCAGGCCGCTTCCGCTCGCAAGCACGATATCGCTATCCGCGGCAACGGACTGCAGGGTGATGCCCTGGTCGGCCTGAACGGCGATCTTCTGCTTCGAGGTTACCTTGGCGGCTGTGACCTTCTGCTTCGAGGTGATGGTCACCCCATCTCGCGCGGAAGCATTGCCGATCGAGATCTTGCCGTCGGCCGACAGCGACAGTTCGCCGGCATTGGCCGCCATGTCGCCGCTCATCTTGACGCCAGCGCCCTTTTCCGTGACGACGACCTTGATGCGGTCGGCCTGCATGGCGCCGAGCGCCGTGCCGTCGATCGCATACTCCGGCGTGCCCGAGGTGGCGGTCAGCGCCGTCGCCTCTCCGGTGGCATAATTGTATTGGCTGGCGCCACCAGTCAGTCGGATGGTCTTGCCATACACTGGAGCATTGACATGGATCTGGCGCGAGACGACATCGAAGAGATCGACTGCGCCGGGAGCGGTTGTGAGGTTTGTCCCTGCCCCTTCAAAGGTGACATCGCCGCCATTGACGGTGAAGCCCGTCAGGCTGCCATCGGCGCCGATAGTGGGGACACCGGTCGTCAGGGTGGCATGCGGCGTATTGATGAAGCCGCAGCCCGCACACGTTATTCCATTAGGGTTAGCTACTATAACATCCGCGCGACCACCGAACACCTCCATCTGACCGTTCAGCGCGGAACGATTGCCCGAGGTGACTTCGTTGAGAATGACGGAGGCTGGGTTCGAGGCATTGAGGTTCGGATTGCCCGGTGTCACCCCACCGAGGTTCGAGGTGCCGTTCTCGCCCTTGAAGTTGTTGAGGATCAGGCCCTGCGTGCCGACATTGAAGTTGTCGTATTTGTTATATGACAGGCCGCTGGCATTCGGCGTGACGATATCGATCAGGGGCACGCCATTTGGCGCAGCGCCGACGCCTGGCTGGTTGGCGGCGGGCGCGGTGGTACTGGCCGATACCGATTGCGCATTGGCAATCGCCGGCTGCAAGAACAGGAGCGCGCTGAGGGTAACCGCAAGCGATTGATGTCCGAGGCGCAAGAGCCATGGAACGACTCTGCTTCCTCCGCTCCGCTCATTGAACGATTTGCTGGAATCCTGCCTCGGATGCTTGCCCACGATACGCTCTCGCCCTTTTGAGGCCAGGCTACGTCCGCGGATCTCGCAGGAAAATGTAGCCTATTTTGCGCCTCGCCCAGGCCGCGTCATGCGGCACATTTTGATGCTTTCTCTTGATGGACTTGGCAGGGAACGTCAATCTCTACACGGATATGGAGAGAAAACTTCGATCAGTTCGCGTAAGTTTGGTAAAGCGTGTGTGAATTTTACACCAATTACTATAGGAAACACAGACAAGAACACGCATCACGGATATTCCCTTGCGAGTGCTTCTGCTCTTTCGGCGACGCGACGGAGGGCAGGCTGAGGTGATGCTCCCGCGCAAACTCGACCTCAGTCAGCTAGACCTTCGCTGGCGGCAAGCCGCGAATGCCGGCCGCAGGCATGGCAACGCACCTGTCGCTTGACCGTACGACCATCTTTCAGGGTGACCAGCCCATAAAAGGATAGATGTGACGGCAGCCCACATTTGGGGCAGGCCACCTGTGAAAGCGGCGGTTTTTGCCCGAGCCGGATCTTGGCGACAAGCCTTCCAGACGGGTCGCGTTGCTGCAACCATTCGGAAAATATTCGCAGCCAGCGGCCAGTCATAATCTGGGTGATACCCAATTGCCGTGAGGCCTCCGCCACACTGATTTGCTGCGACAACAGATGCACGAACTGCTCGAGTTTGTCGCGTCTTCGAAATCCTTCGAACGGCGTACCGGTACGGCGAGAGAAGCCCGTCGCACAATGATTGCAGGTGAAATATGGCGTTCCGCCCGGCGGCCGACCTTTATAGCGCAGGACCGTATTCAGGCTGTGGCAGTGGACGCAGGCCGGCGGATCGATGCTATGGGACCATGCTTCTTCGATCTCGGACAGGAAAAAGGATCTGAGGTCGGGGTCCGGATCATCAAGGGGACGTGGCTCTCCTCGAGACTGCATTTGCCAAATCAACGGTGACAGGAAATCGAATGCCCACGGTTCTTCCGATGTCTTTTTGGGCACTCACCAAGCCTCTTGTGTTGCGTAGCCGCTGCTGATTCCCGGCTTGTTTGCAGAGGACACATGCCATATCGCCGTCACGCTTCCAAATAGCACCTCCGTTCACCTGGGAGCAAACGTTCCGATTCACCACTGACGCGAATTGGGCTCGATGATCGAAACCATGTCGCTTTGCATCTAATGTGAGAGGTTGGGCGTTCCCCGCGCGACGTTCTCAATCTCGCTCATGAACCTGATGAAAAGGGCACGTCCCTGCGTGTCCTCGAACCGGCAGTGACGAGGGCCGGAAGCATGGGCCGAATGGTCATCACTATCCTCCGCATGGTTGCCGACATGGAACTGAAGTTCATCCAGGACAGGCCATGGCGCTTACTGGCGCGCGGTCACGTCGGTGACCCCCTCACATAGGTCAGCTCGATTCGCTTATTGCCGTCGATGGGTCGGCTTTCCGTCATCCCCATCCGTCGCAGCTCAAAGGCCAAAGACGATTTGACATACGGACGTGTCCAACATTTTCTTCGGTACCGGCACGGTATAGTCGCTAAGCGTCTTGACCTGCTCGATTTGCCCACTTTTTACAACGAGCGCGACACGGCATGAGACCTGGTCGTCATGTTCCGGGACATAGTAACGTTTTCTAATGGTGACGGTGGGCGAGTAAGCCACGGCGTCCTCGTGCCATGAGCCACCAATGCGTGTTGTAATCGTTCGTTCCCACGTCAGTGTCAACGTTCCAGACGCGGCATTTCGCTCGGTGGCGGGCCCAAACTTCTCCTCGAATATAGACAATGGTTTTCCACGCCATTGAGTGTTGAGATGATTGAAGGGCGCTGCGAGCACGACGCCAACACCGTTTGACACCTTTTGAACGCCCTGTTGCACTTGCGCGCATCCGGAAAGAAGCAAAGCGAAACTTGCAAAGATTGTCAGTATCTTCATTGGATCAGTCACCAATTTTCTTGAAGGTGATTGAGGAAAGGGTGAAGGTGATGATTTCATAGCGTATATCTGCAATCGCCTTCGTCCGATTAATAATCCCCAGTTGTGCCGCTGCCAGCGGCACGATGAGGTGCTAATTTCGCGATGCTAGCCCACACGAATTTAACGCCGCTAGAAATGTATCGCATCAATCGCCCCCCGGCTGCCGGTTTCAGATGTCAAACGCATGGATATCGTCATCTCCTCAGCCCCCTCTTGCGGCAGGCGCGGTCTTCACGCCGCCGTCGAGCTTCTTGTAGAGTTCACCCAATTGGGATTTCGGCGTCGCACACCCTCTCGAACGGGCAATATCCGTCAGTACCTGATTGCGATTGCGCAAGGCGTCGATTTCGATCTTCTCCGGCGATTTGGGATCCATGAAAAACAAGGCCGGCCAGAACAGAAGAACACCCGTGGCGCCGAGGATGACATTCTTGCCCTGGGCCTGCGAACGCTCCTTGACGGTCGAGAGTATCTGACGTTCGTTCGCCGCAAATTCGCGATTGATGCCGCTGCACTGCAGTCCGGTATCACCCGCGCTGGTCGATGCGATCGGATGCGCCTCGCGGCCACCACAACCCGACAGTATGATTGAACAGCTCAAAAGCATTGCAGTAGATAGCGCGCGAGCTTTTCGGTCTTTCATCGTTCTGAAATTCATGATCTTACCCTGCTTCACTTTTACCAACGTATTGAAGTACTTACGAAAAGAAGTCCGGAGTCGCGGCGGTCGACCGTGCCGCCGAGGACATCCGAGTAACCCATATCGAAATTGACATTGCCGCCCGCGAGCTTGGCACCGACTGTCCAGCCAACCATGTCGCCGCGTTCGATGTGCTGGCGGGCCTGGGATGCGATCCGTCCGTAATCGAGGCCGAGATAGGGGCGGAACTCGCCGAGGATCTTCGCAAGTGCTGCATTGTCCGCGAAAGG